>PUNI01000533.1 GCA_003551745.1 Paracoccaceae bacterium
AAGCTTCAAAGTTTGACTAGTTAGATACAGAGACTAACATTTTGTATAATAGGGTTTTAAAATTAAAATGGTATAATAGTAGTTGTAATGTTGATTAATTAAATTTTCACTTTTTGTATATGGTTGTTTTTTTTGACACCGGCAGATTCTTTGTGTGATTATATTGTTTACTTTCTCTGTTTTTATATAGAAACTATATATCTAGAATAAACATTTAGCCGGGGAAGCAGCACAACCGGCTAGCCCATAGTGGGCGCATACAAAAGTTCAGCTGCAAAAAACTAGGAGGACATTTATGTCTAACACAACTACAATATACTTAATCGAGGCATCGTTACCCCATAGTACCACACACCATGAGTGGTATAAGGAACTGCCCCAGACCGTTTATGTATATAACCGGGGCCGAGATGCTTTCCAGGCAGTGCCCCGGAAGAACTGAGGCATCACTACGGTTGAGGTAGACCAAGCGGACAAGAAGATCGCAAAGGTACACAATACATTAGGCCGCGTGTGGGGGGACAAAAATAACAACCCCGAATTAATAGTCAAAGAAGGAAAACAAGCTCCGGACTTTATCCTGCAAATTGCAGGATAAAGTAGGCACCCCAAGTAACCGCACAGCCCCCTTCAGGGCAATTACCGTGTGTGTGGCTACTTGGGTATATTAAAAGTCTTAAAAAGGCACCTAAACTTCTCGTCTAGGGCAGATAGACGTTAAAACTAGTCTGCTGATGCTTATGAAAATAAGCATCTTTTGTTTTTTTATTTTCTCGATTTTAATATAGAAATTATAAAATCATGATCCTCTTAACCGAAAAGGATCGTCCCAACGTGGATGCCATTACATTTAGTAATGGCGTCTCCGTAGTGAATGTGACACCACATCCACTCACCTTCCTCGATGGTGAGAATGTGGTTAACATTCCTGCGTCTGGGATCCTCGTTAACGCGAAAATCGTTAATGAGGAAAAGGTTGAAGGTGCAATTACTTTATGCATCCCAACCTTCGTGGCTGACGAGGAATCTGAGCGTCAGCTCGATGAACTCGAAAAGTCACTCCCAGAGGGGACCTTGGTTGTTGGATCCATTATCGCTGCTCAAGCCTACCCAGGTAGAGTAGTTGGTATGGTTCCGGCGCCAGGGTTCGAGAGGGTGCCTCCCGCTGAAAAGCGGATGAGTACCTCTCGATTTACTCGCTACGGCGAGTAAACCTCGGGACTGACGCGGAGCTGGCAGGCATGACTCCGCGGTTACTAGAAATTAAATGCTGGTCTAACAAACCCGAAAGCCTAAGGGTGTTAGCAGGTTTAGTATAACCTGCCTCTTACCTAAAGAGGAAAACGCTCGTCACGAAAGACGTTAAAACGCGGTGGAAACAACCATCGGAGGCACACGTTTGTGTCAAAATTCAGGATATGACTCAATCCTGTCCACATGGAAAACTTGAGTAAGTGGCATAACGCTGCGGAGGATCGCCCCATGTGGGTGACTCTTTTTTATTTTTCAAAATATTTACTTAAAACTCTTTTTCCAGAGGGTGCCCCGGAAGAACTGGGGAGTGACGGAAATTGAGGTAGACCCAGCGACCAAGAAGGTCGTAAGGGTAGACAACCCCCTGGGCTATGCCTGGGGGGATAAAAACAACAACCCCGACCTACTAGTTAAGGAGGGGAACTTTGCGCCTGAATTTATCCTGCAGATTGCAGGTATAGAGTAGGCCCTCAAAACCCAAGTAACTACACAGACCCCTTCAGGGCAATTACCGTGTGTGTGGTTACTTGGGTATATTTTTAGCTATACTCTAAATAACAACATAGTTTTGTTATTTAGAGTATAGGTCAAACATTTAGCCGGGAAGCAGCACAACCGGCTGGGCCATCATGGGCGCATATAAAAGTTCAGCTGCGCAAATTAAGAGGAGGAGCATATGCAATGGTTCTCCGGGAATGAGTATAATGCACGTGGATCAAATTGCTGCCAAAGAATATGTTGTCTATTTCTGTAAATTTCAAAAACTTGCTGAGATACAAGTTCTTCAATACGGAAATATTTACATTGGTACTGCTGCATTATTTTTCTCCTTTCAATTCTTCAATAATGTTCTGCAACTCTTGAGCCTGGGCAGACAATTCCACAAGAGCCTGGGCAGATTGCTTAGTTACATCACTGGTTTCCTTTGCTGCATCATTAATAATAGTAACGGCCCTAGTTACTTCTTCACTAGCAGCAGACTGTTCCTCTGCTGCTGTAGCAATAGCTGTTACTTGTTCAGAAGTTTCTTCAGCCATCTTGACTATTTTATTTAATTGTTCACCTAAAGAATTAATAGACTCATTAGTTCTTTGTACTGCTTGTCCAGCACTGTCCATATCTTTAATATTTGTATTTACTGATTCCCGAATAGTATTTATTGAAATCTCAACATCCTTAGTAGCTGCTTGAGTTTTTTCTGCAAGCTTCCTCACTTCATCAGCAACAACAGCAAATCCTCTTCCAGACTCCCCTGCTCTTGCGGCTTCAATTGCCGCATTTAAAGCAAGTAAATTTGTTTGATCCGCTATATCATCAATAGTGTTAATTATTTTTGTAATTTCTTCAGCTTGTTTACCAAGATTGTCTAAACTCACTTTCATTACATTTGCTCTTTCATTAACATTATTGATTGCCTCTAAAGATTCTTTCATAACCTTTTCAGACTCATGTGCTATATCATTAACCTTAGAGGCATTTTCCGCAGCATAACTAGCATTTTTAGCAACTTCCAATACAGTTACATTCATCTCTTCCATAGAAGTAGCTGTAAGTTCACATTGTTTAGCTTGTTCTTCTGCGGTTCTATCAGATTGTTCCACTTGTGCAGAAAGCTCTTCTGATGCTGAAGATATAATGTTGACTATATCAGATAATTGCAAAGCGGCATCTTGCTTCCCTTTAGCTGTAGCTTCATCAGCTAATCTTTTTGCTTCTATTGCTTCTTCTGTCGCTATACGGGCCTTTTCCGTCTCTTTTTCGGCTTTTGTCTTTTGTTCTTCTATTTCTGTAAGCCGTTGTTTTAAGTCAGTTTTCATTTTATTTAAAGACTTAATCAAACTTCCTATTTGATCTTCAATAACCACATCTAATTCTTCATCAAATTTACCTTCAGATATAGAATTGGCAAAGGAAGTGCAATTATTTAATGGATTTAAGATAGAACGCATAACTACAAAAATTACACCTATTATTATCAATAATATAATAAAACTGACAAACATAATTCTAACAAGAATCTCTCTTACTTGTTCATCAACATCATTTATATATACACCTGTCCCAATTACCCAATCCCAAGGTTCAAACAAAGAAACATAGGACAATTTTGGTTCAATTCTATTACTATCATCATAGTACTGCCAATCGTATTCAATAAACCCTGACCCTTGTTGTCTGACAATTCTAACCATTTCTTGAAATAAATATAGCCCATTAGGATCTCGTAAATCTTTCACGCTTTGATTTTCTAAATCTGGCCTAAACGGGTGCATAACCATAATATGATTAATATCATTAATCCAAAAATAATCTAAATTATTGTGCCCAAAAGTCATACTGGCTATTGTAGTTCTAGCTTGTTCTTGTGCATGTGTAACTCCTTGTTTTTCTAATTCATAGTAGTGTTCAGCAATACCCAAAGATGTATTAATCAATTCTGTAACTTGAGCCTCTTTTTCTTGATAAATACTATCTTTTATACTTGGTAAAATGAATAAAAATATAACTAACAAAAATAGAATAATAGGTGTTAGTCCGAGAAAAATTAATTTATTTCGTAGAGTCAAAAATTTATTTTTTATTGAAATATTAAGGAGTTTCTTCATTTTGATCCTCCTTGACTGATTGATTTAATTTTTCTATAAATTCAGAAAACTCAGATTGTTTTTTTGCATTTTCTTCTTTAATTTTTTTTAATTTTAGATGCCATAATGTCATACTCTTTTTGAGCTTTTTCTAAATAATCTTTGTCTAATTTAACTAACATAATTAATTCCTTAATTTTACATTTAATAATTTTATAAATTCTCGGCTAAGAAAACCAGGTGATCGGCGGAACGCCGTCGCTTGGATGAATTAGCCTTGACTTTGTATGTATTTTTGGATTGTTTCTTTAGAAA
>PUNI01000216.1 GCA_003551745.1 Paracoccaceae bacterium
CGGCAGCGCCACGTCGACATGCCCGCGCTCGCCCTCCACCTGATAGGCGGCGAAGACCTCCTCCCACTCCGGGGCCAGCTGCACCAGCGGGATGGTGCCGTCGTCGCGCTTGAGCTCGGCGACGAGCTGGAAGCCCAGCCGCTGGCGGACATGCTCGGTGATCGCCTCGGGCGAGGCCTGGGCATGGCGCGCCTCCGCGACAGCCTCGAGGATCAGCGGCATGTTGCGGATCGAGACCCGCTCCTCCAGCAGCAGCCGCAACACGGCCAGAAGCAGATCGACCGGCACCTTGTCGGGCACGAGTTCGTCGAAGAGCCGCCGGTTGGCCTCGGCCCGCCCGCTGTCCGACAGGCTGCACAGCTCGTCGATCAGCCGGCGCAGGCTCTTCAGCGTCATCAGCCGCGGGAAGTTGCGGCGGATCACCTCCAGTAGATGCGTGGCGAGCACCTCGGCCGGGCTGACCACCGTGCTGCCGGCGAGTACCGCGGCCTCCTGATCCTCGGGCGCGAGCCAGCGCGCGGGAGCGCCATAGACGGGCTCGCGCACGGCTTCGCCTGTCACCGTGCCGTCGGCGTCCTCGCTCTGCAGGGCCAGGACCATGCCGGGGCGCAACCTGTCGCTGGCCTGCACCACGCCCTGGATGCGGATGACATAGCCGCCAGGCGGCAGGCCGGCATCGTCGGTCAGCCGGATCTCGGGCAGGATGATGCCGTAGAGGCCGGCCACATGGCTGCGCATGCTGGCGATGCGCCCGTCGAGCCCGCTTGCCGGGTCGAGCACCATGGCGACGAGATCGGGGGCGAACTGGACATGGATATCATCCAGCTCCAGCATGTCGCCGAGCGCTGCGGGCTTGGCTTGGGCCTGCGCCGCCGTCTCCGTCGCTTCGGCCTCGGCCTCTTCGGTCGCCGCCTTGCGCTGCACATACCAGCCCGCCGCGCCGAGCGCGATGGCGCCGAGGATGAAGGGCAGGAACGGCATGCCCGGCACGAAGGCGAAGAGCGCCATCAGGACGGCCACCGTCACCACCGCCGCGGGGTAGCGCCCCAGCTGGCTCGCCAGCGCGAAGTCGGTCGAGCCGCTTGCGCCGCCGCGGGCTAGGAGAAGCCCCGCCGCCACCGAGATGATCACCGCCGGGATCTGGCTGACCAGACCGTCGCCCACGGTCAGGATCGCATAGGTCTCGAAGGCCGAGCCAAGCGACATGCCGTGCATCATGGTGCCGACGATCAGCCCCACCACGATGTTGAGAAGCGTGATCAGAAGCCCCGCGATGGCGTCGCCCTTCACGAATTTGGAGGCGCCGTCGAGCGAGCCGAAGAAATTGGTCTCGGCCTGCTCGCGCTCGCGCCGGGCCTTGGCCTCGGCGTGGTCGATCGCGCCGGCCGCCATGTCGCTGTCGATGGCGAGCTGCTTGCCGGGCATCCCGTCGAGCGCGAAGCGCGCACCGACCTCGGCCATCCGCCCCGCGCCCTTGGTGATCACGATGAAGTTCACGATCAGCAGGACGCAGAAGATGACCACGCCGAGCAGCACGCTGCCGCCCATCACGAACATCGCGAAACCCTGGATCACGTCGCCCGCGGCATGGGTGCCGCGGTGGCCCTCGCCGATGATGAGCTTCGTCGAGGAGACGTTCAGCGAGAGCCGGAGCATCAGCGAGGCGAGCAGCACCGTGGGGAAGACCGAGAAGTCGAGCGGCCGCTGCACGAAGAGGGTGACGGTGAAGATCAGGATCGCCAGCGCAAAGGAGGCGGCGAGGCCGATGTCCAGAAGCCAGGCCGGCACCGGTAGGATCATCATCACGATCACCGCCATCAGCGCCAGCGCCAGCAGCACCGTGGGCCGGAACAGCGACAGCAGCGCGGCGGTCATCGCAGGGCTCCGACCCGGGCCGCGATCAGCGCCGCCGGACGCCCGCCGGCGGGGACCAGCGATCCCGTACCGGTCGCGGCGCCGGCCTGAAGCAGCGGGTAGTCCGCGAGGCGCCGCGGCGCCTCGCCGCCGGTCGCGCCGCCGGTCGCGGCGTCGGGGGGTGGAAGCGGGCGCTCAGACAGGTTTGCGAGATGGGCGCGGAACCGGCGGACATAGCGCTCGGCGAGGGCCGGCGTGCGCGAGTGATAGGCCCCCGCGGCTGCCTCCCAACTGCCCAGCTCGGTCGCCAGGCGGGCGAGGAAGCGGGCTGCGTAAAGCGCGTTGGCGTCCGGATCCAGCATCGCCTCCAGCGAGTCGAAAGCCTCGCCGTGCCAGTTGTGGTTGACCTGAAAGCAGCCCAGGTCGATGCTGCGCACCCCGCGGTCGGCCAGACGGTGTGCCGCGGCTTCGGCGGCGGCGCGGCTTTCGAACCAGGCGCCGCTGCCTTCGGCGTTGAGCGTCCAGGGCCAGGGCTGCATGCGGCCGCCCCGGTTGCGCCCCGACTCGGTCAGGGCGATCGCGCGCAGCACGTCCAGCGGCACGCCGGTGGCACGGGCGGCGCGTGCCGCAGAGGCTTCGCAGAGTGCAGCCGAGTCGCCGGCGCCCGCCACGCCGGGCATCACGGCGCTGATGAGTGCGGCCAGCGCGACGGCGACGCCACTGCTGAGGAGACCCCGCCGCGAAGGTGTCGCCGCGACGGTTTCTGCCCCGGTTGCAGAGGGCGCGTCGGGTGCGGGCGCAAGGCGCGGGGCTCGGGTCACGGCCATCCCTTCGGCAATTCTTGCTCGGGCATCGCAAGGCTAGGGTCGAGCCCTTGCGATTCGGTAACCGTGGCTCAGCGCGTTTCGGGCAGGGCGGTTTCGGCGATCAGCGAGTCGATCATCTGCCGGATCTCGGCGCCTTGACCGAGAAGCGACTGTGCCCGGGCCAGCGGGCCGTCGGCGGGCTCGGTGTCGTCGATGGCGTCGGCCGTCGCTGGCGCGGGGTCGCCGGCCGCCGTCTCTGGCCTGCCGGGGTCGCGGTCCGCGAGGCGGCTTGCGATCGCGGCCATCGGGCCGTCGCGGCGCTCGGCGGCCGCCTCCCAGTCACCGGCCAGCCAGGCGGATCGCGCGGCGGCCGCGCCTTCGGCAGCGGCATCGAAGGCCGCGCGGGCTGCGCGATGATCGCCCAGCCGCGCCAGCGCCATGCCGCGCAAGCGGGCGGCTTCCGGCCCCTCCTGCCCGGCGATGGCGCGCAGGGCTGCGCGGGCGTCGCCAAGGGCCAGATGGGCCTCGGCCTGAAGCTTCAGTTCGGAGGCGTTGCTGCGCTCGGCCGCGGGCAGGGCGGCCAGCGCGGCATCGGGAAAGCCGCTTGCCAGCAGTCGCCCGGCCAGGCCAAGGCGCAGGTCGGCGGACATCCGACCGCCGCGCCAGGCCTCTTCGCGGAAGACGCGCGCGAGAAAGGCGGCGTCATCGGCTGCACCCGCGAGCAGTGACAGCAACTCCTCGGTCAAGGCGGCGGTCGTCTCGGCCTCGGCAGTGTCGGCCAGCCGGTCGCGCACGGCGAAGGCTGCGTCGAACCGCTCCGTTGCCGCGAGGCCGAGCGCCTCCAGGCGCGACAGCCGCGCCCCGAGCGGCGTGCCGCGATGTTCGAAGGCCAGTGCGACGACATTGTCGGCGGTGGCAGCGTCGATCGGCAGGCCTGCGTCCAGCTGGGCCTCGACGAAGAGCGCCAGCGCCTCGGCGGAGCCTGGCGCGTTGCCGGTGGCAAGCTGCGCCAGCGTCGCACCGGCCCGCGCGGGCTCGGCCGCAGCCATCGCGAGTTCCGCGTCGATCACACCCAGGCCGGGTCCGTGGTCTCCCGGCGCGCGGCCGATGGCATCCCGCAGGCTCTGGGCGGTGTCGTCGTCCCCGATGGCGAGGAAGCGCTGCACCAGCGCCGGCCCGAGGTGGCGCCGCAGGGGCAGCGGCAGACCGGAAAAGCTTCGCCGGACGGCTGCGGTGTCGATCGCCATCTCGGCCGAGAGCTCCGGCGTGGCGAGGACCGCCCACAGCGCCACCTCGCCGGCGCAGCCGGTCATTTTGGCGAAGCGTGCCTCCGGCCGCGGCTCCGGCGTGTCGACCAGATGGGCGAGATCCCTCAGGATGTCGGCATCGGCCACCTCGGCGGGCAGCCCCCTGAGCAGGTCGCGGGCTTCGGCGCCGAAGCCGAGATGGATGTAGAGCCGGGCGAGACTGGCGACGGCATC
>PUNI01000522.1 GCA_003551745.1 Paracoccaceae bacterium
AGCCGCTTCGACCCGCGGCTGCCCGGCTTCCGCCCTCCGGCGGCACCGGGACGGGTGCGCCTGTCGGAGCGCGCGCCGGGGCCCCTGCCCGACAGCGCCGAGGACATCGCCTTCGCCCCGGTAACGCGCCTGTCGCGCTGGATCGCCGCCGGCGCGCTGACCAGCCGCCGGCTGACCGAGATCTATCTGGAGCGCATCGCGAGGCTGGGCCCGATGCTCGAGTGCTTCGCGACCGTGACCCCGGAGCTGGCCCTGGCCGAAGCCGATGCGGCCGATGCGCTCACCAGCGCCGGCGTCAACCTCGGGCCGCTGCATGGCATTCCCTACGGCCTGAAGGACCTGTTCGACACCCGCGGCATCGTCACCGGCTGGGGCGCCGAACCCTTTGCCGAGCGCGTGCCCGGGCGCGACGCAGCCATCGTCCGCCGGCTGCGGGCGGCGGGCGCGGTGATGCTGGGCAAGACCACGGTGGGGGCGCTGGCCTACAACGACATCTGGTATGGCGGCGTCACCCGCAACCCCTGGAACCTCAACGAGGGCTCCTCGGGGTCCTCTGCGGGCTCGGGCGCGGCCACCGCCGCCGGGCTCTGCGCCTTCGGGATCGGCACCGAGACCCTCGGGTCGATCACCTCGCCCTGCCAGCGCAACGGCACCACCGGGCTCCGGCCCACCTTCGGGCGGGTGTCGCGCGCCGGCGGCATGGCGCTGTGCTGGTCGCTCGACAAGGTCGGGCCGATCTGCCGCAGCGTCGAGGACACCGCCATCGTGACCTCGGTGCTCAACGGCCATGACGACGAAGACCGGTCCTCGATCGACATGCCGTTCCACTTCGACGCGCAGCGCGCCATCGAGGGACTGCGCGTGGGCTATCTGCCCGAGGCCTTCGGAGAGGGCGCGACCGAGGTCGACCACGCCGCGCTCGCCGCCCTGCGCGAGCTGCCGGTGGAGGTGGTCGAGGCACGCCTGCCCGAGCTGCCCTATGGCAGCCTTATCAACATCCTCTACGCCGAGGCGGCCGCCGCCTTCGAGGCGCTGACGCTGGAGGATACCGACGACACGCTGACCTGGCAGGACGAGGGCGCCTGGCCCAACACCTTCCGCAAGGCGCGGTTCCTCTCGGCCGTGGATCACGTCCAGCTCGACCGGCTGCGCTACCGGGTGATGGCGGCGCTGGATGGCCTCTTCTCCGAGGTCGACGCGCTGATCGGGCCGTTCAGTACCGGGCCGATGCTGGTGGCCTCGAACTTCACCGGCCATCCCTGCCTGCATTTGCGGGCGGGATTTCTCGACATCGGCACCCGCAGCAAGGCCAGCCTCGGCAGCGGCAAGCTGAGCACGGGCGCGGCGAGCGAAGGGCCGACCTTCAGCGTGCCGCAGGGCATCTCGCTCTGGGGCCGGCTCTTCGACGAGGGGCCGATCCTGAACCTCGGGATGGCGCTGGAGGCCCGGCTGGGGGTGGCCGACCGGCGGCCGACCTTCGCCAAGTGACACACCCGGCGGCGCGCCGGAGTTGGGGCCGGCGCACCGCACCCACCCGCCGGCGGCCGATCGCAACGAACGCCGGTTCGCACAGGAGAGACGCGCGATGAAACGCAGGGAGTTTCTTGCCACCACCACCGCCCTCGGCGGCGCGATGGGCTTCGGCCTGCTGGCACCGGGGCGGCTTCTGGCCGACGAGCCCGTGTCGGGAGGCACGCTGATCTGGGGCCACTCCGAGACCACGCAGAACCTCGACATGCACCAGACCGGCACCGCCTCGACCAGCCGCGTCCTGCAGAACATCCACAATGCCATCGTCACCATCAACAGCGAGATGGAGGTGGTGCCGCAGCTCGCCGAGAGCTTCGAGGTCTCGGAGGACGGGCTGACCTATACCTTCCGGCTGCGTGAGGGGGTGCTGTTCCACGACGGCTCCACCATGACCTCGGAGGACGTGCAATACTCCTTCGAACGCTGCCGCGACCCCGAGACCGGCGCGGTGAACTTCGAGGTCTTCAACGATGTCGCCGCGATCGAGACGCCCGACGATCTGACCGTGGTCATCCGCATGACCCGGCCCAACGCGCCCTTCCTCGCCCGACTGGCCGAGAATGGCGCGGGCGTGGTGATGCCCGCGGGCTCCGGCGAGGTGCAGGGCACCACCCCCATCGGCGCCGGCCCCTTCCGCTTCGTGCGCCGCGAGTTCGGCAACGAGGTCGAACTGGAGCGCTTCGACGATTACTGGGACGGCCCGGCCTTCCTCGAGCGCATCATCGCCCGCGAGATCACCGAACCCACCGTGCGGCTGACCGGCCTGCGCACCGGCGAGCTGCACCTGATCAACGACATCCCCGCCGAGCGCATCGCCGAGGTCGAGGGCGACGCCAGCCTCCAGGTGCGCACCTGGGCGCCGCTCAACTTCGACTTCGTCAACTTCAACCACGACCTCGAGCTGTTCCAGGATCCCCGCGTGCGCATGGCCTTCGATCTGATGATCGACAAGGAGATGCTGTTGCAGGGCGCGCTCTGGGGGCAGGGCGAGCTGACCGCGACGCCGAGCTTTCCCACCGACGCCGCGCGCAACCCCGACGTCGCCCAGCGCGCGCAGGACATCGCCCGGGCCCGTGAACTGCTGCAGGAGGCCGGGCATCCGCCGGGCAGCCTGAACGTGGTGTTCAAGGTCACCACCAACTACCCCTACCATGTGGAGAGCGCGCAGATCATCGCGGAATGGGCGCGCGAGGCCGGGGTCAACATGACCATCGAGCAGCTGACCTGGGCCGACTGGCTCAGCCAGGTCTGGGTCGACCGCGACTTCGAGATGACGATGATGAACTTCTTCACCATCTGGGAGCCCGACCGGCTCTATTACAGCCTCTACCATTCCACCGGGGGCTTCAACTATCGCAACATCAACGACGAGCTGATCGACGAGCTTTGCGAGCAGGCCCGGGGCGAGGTCGACGAGGATGTCCGCATCGGCCTCTACCGACGGATCCAGCAGCATATCTCCGACGAGACGCTGGACGTGGTGCTGTGGTATCGCAACGGCTCGCTCGGCGCCCGGCCCGAGATCGGCGGGCTGGAGACACTGGTGCATCCGAACGGCTCGAACCTGATCTTCCACAAGCTCTGGCTGAACGCCTGATGCCTGCGGCGGGCAGGCTCGCCCTGCCCGCCCTGCCCGCCCAGCGCACGGAAAACCGCCGATGGCCTATCTCGTCAGCCGGCTGCTGTCGGTCGCGATCACGCTCTTCCTGATCTCCATCTTCACCTTCGCCATCACCAGCATCCTGCCGGGCGACGTGGCGATGATGATCATGGGCACACAGTCGAACCCCGAGGCGCTGGAGGCGCTGCGCCGGTCGCTGGGGCTGAACGACCCGCTCGTCGTGCAATACGGCCGCTGGATCGGCGGCATGCTGGCCGGAGACTGGGGCACCTCGCTGCTGTTCCGCGAGCCGATCCTTCCGCTGATCCTGCAGAAGGTGACGGCCAGCGCGCTGATCGTGGTGCTGTCGATGACGATCGCGCTCAGCCTCGCCATCCCGCTCGGCGTCTGGGCCGCCCGCCACCGCGACCGCTGGCAGGACACCACCTCGTCCACAGCGGCGCTCCTCGGCCTGTCGATGCCGGATTTCTTCATCGGCATCATGCTGATCCTGCTGTTCGCAGCCTGGCTCGGCTGGCTGCCATCCTCGGGCTTCGTCGATCCCACCGTGGATTTCCTCGGCGCGGTCCGCCACGCCCTCCTGCCCTCGCTGGCGCTGGGGCTGGGGCTGATGGCGCATCTGACGCGGATGACGCGCTCGGCGATGACCGGGATCCTGAACCAGGAGTTCATCCGGGTGGCCCGCGCCAAGGGGCTGCCCGAGCGCACCGTGGTCTGGCGCTATGGCCTGCCCAATGCCATCGGCCCGGTGATGACGGTCGCGGGGCTTCAGATCGGCTATCTCTTCGGCTCGATCATCGTGATCGAGAGCCTGTTTTCCTACACCGGCATGGGCTGGCTGACCTATCAGGCGCTGCTCAATCGCGACATCCCGCTGATCCAGGCCACCATCTTCGTGATCGCGGCGGTGGTGATGCTGGTCAATCTGATCGTCGATCTGCTCTACCGCGTGATCGACCCGCGCATCCGGCTGAGCTGAGGGG
>PUNI01000177.1 GCA_003551745.1 Paracoccaceae bacterium
CTCTGGTGACCGGGGCGGGAAGGCGGCTGGGGCGTGCGATGGCGCTGTCTCTCGCCGCCCGCGGGCATGATGTGGCGGTGCATTACGCGAGCTCCGCTTCCGAGGCCGAGGCGGTCGCCGAGGCGGCGCGCGGGCTTGGCGTGCAGGCGGTCGCGCTTCGGGCGGATCTGATCGTCGAGGCGGAGATGCAGGCGCTGGTGCCGGCGGCCGCCGAGGCGCTCGGCGGCCCGCTGACGGTGCTGGTCAACAACGCCTCGATCTTCGAATACGACAACATCGACAGCATGACCCGCGCAAGCTGGGACCGGCACCTGGAGTCGAACCTGCGCGCGCCGGTGGTGCTGACCCAGCACTTCGCCGCGCAGGTGCCGGAGCCGGCGCGTGACGCCGCAGGCGAGCCGCTGGCGCAGGGGCTGGTCGTTAACATGATCGACCAGCGCGTGCGCAAGCTGACGCCCGAGTTCATGAGCTATACCATAGCCAAGATTGGGCTCTGGGCTTTCACCCGCACCGCCGCCCAGGCGCTGGCGCCGCGGGTGCGGGTCAACGCGATCGGGCCCGGCCCGACGCTGCAGGGCGCGCGGCAGACGGCGGGGCACTTTTCCGCCCAGCGTGCGGCCTGCCCGCTGGGCCGGGGCGGCGACCCCGACGACATCACCGCGGCGCTGGGGTATCTGCTGGATGCTCGCGCCGTGACCGGACAGCTTCTGTGCATCGACGGCGGACAGCATCTGGCTTGGCAGACCCCTGATGTCCTCGGGCCGGAATAGCTCCACCGCAGGACACGAACGGGCAGGTTCCGGCCCTGTTCGGCTTGACTTGTCCACCCTCGGCGCGGCTGTCATCCTGCCTTCACGATTCTGCCAAGTGTTTCAGAGCTTTGCAAAATCGGAGAGAGGAAAACCATGGAAATCAAGCACTTGATATTTTGCCTAAAATTCAGGCAGACCGTGGGGGCTTGCGGGAAACAACGGAGAATCTTCCCCGGCGCCCAGTTCTCACCAGAGTTGTCCACAGATTCCGTGGACAGCTTTGACCTTGCAACCCAGGGTTGATCGTTGCAGACGGAGGACGAATCGCCGATCGGCGCGGTCGCCGCTGACGGAGAGGTCCCCGGGCCCACCGGTCCTGCGCTGATCCAGAGCGTTGTGAAGGGGCTGGGAACCGGGCCGGGCGTCTACCGCATGCTCGATGCACAGAGCCGCGTCCTCTATGTCGGCAAGGCGCGTAACCTGCGCGCGCGGGTGTCGAGCTATGCGCGCCTCTCGGGCCACAGCCCCCGCATCGCCCGGATGATCCGCGAGACCGCGGCGATGATGTTCCTGACCACCCGCACCGAGACCGAGGCGCTGCTGCTGGAGCAGAACCTGATCAAGCAGCTCAAGCCGCGCTACAACGTGCTCCTGCGTGACGACAAGAGCTTCCCCGAGATCCTGATCGCCAAGGACCACCCCTTCCCGCAGATCCGCAAGCACCGGGGCGCGCGGCGCAGCAAGGGCGCCTATTACGGCCCCTTCGCCTCGGCGGGCGCGGTGAACCGCACGCTGAACCAGCTTCAGAAGGTCTTCCTGCTGCGCTCCTGCACGGATGCCACCTTCGAGAGCCGCACTCGGCCCTGTCTGCTCTACCAGATCCGCCGTTGCTCGGCGCCCTGCACCGGCGAGATCTCGGGCGACGATTACGCCGCACTGGTCGCCGATGCCGAGCGCTTCCTGCAGGGGAAGTCGACCGCGGTGCAGGCCGAACTGGCCGCCGAGATGCAGGCGGCGTCGGAGGCGATGGCGTTCGAGCGCGCCGCTGCCCTGCGCGACCGCATCCGCGCGCTGACCGCGGTGCAGTCGAGCCAGGGCATCAACCCCCGCGGCGTGGCCGAGGCCGATGTGGTGGCGGTGCATGTCGAGGGCGGGCAGGCCTGCGTGCAGGTGTTCTTCATCCGCGCGCATCAGAGCTGGGGCAACCGCGATTTCTATCCCCGCACCGGCGCCGGTGCCGAGGAGCCGGAGGTGCTGGAAGCCTTCCTCGCCCAGTTCTACGACGGCCGGCCACCGCCCCGGCTCATCCTGCTGTCGCATCCGCTCGACGATCCCGATCTGGTCGCCGGGCTGCTGGCCGAGCGGGCCGGGCGGAAGGTGGAACTGGCCGTGCCGCGGCGAGGCGAGAAGGCCGAGCTTGTGGAGAACGCGGCGCGGAACGCGCGGGAAAGCCTCGGCCGCAAGCTGGCTGAGAGCACGGCGCAGGCGAAGCTGCTGGCGGGGCTCGCGGAGGCCTTCGGGCTGGAGGCGCCGCCGCGGCGCGTCGAGGTCTATGACAACTCCCACATCCAGGGCACGGATGCGGTGGGCGCGATGATCGTCGCGGGGCCCGAGGGGCTGGTGAAGTCGCAGTACCGGAAGTTCAACATCCGTGGCGAGCGGCTGACCCCCGGCGACGATTTCGGGATGATGCGCGAGGTGCTGACCCGGCGGTTCGAACGGCTGCTGAAGGAGGACCCCGACCGCGAGGGCGAGGCCTGGCCTGACATCCTGCTGATCGACGGCGGGGCCGGGCAGGTCTCGGCCGTGGCCGGCATCCTCGGCGATCTGGGCGTTGACGACATCCCCGTGGTGGGTGTTGCCAAGGGCATCGACCGGGATGCCGGCAAGGAGGAGTTCCACCGCCCCGGTCGCCCCGTCATGGCGCTGCGACGCGGCGATCCGGTCCTCTATTTCGTGCAGCGGCTGCGCGACGAGGCGCATCGCTTCGCGATCGGCGCGCACCGGGCGAAGCGGGCCAGGGCCGTGGGGGTGACGCCGCTCGACGAGATCCCGGGCGTAGGCGCGGCGCGCAAGCGCGCGCTTCTGGCGCATTTCGGCTCGGCGAAGGCGGTGAGCCGCGCGAGCCCCGCCGATCTGCAGGCCGTCGAGGGCATCTCGGCCGCGCTCGCACGCAAGATCCACGACTTCTTCCACGACCGGCCCTGACGCAGTCACTCCTGCGCCGCCGACGGCGCCCGAAATCCGCGCAGATCCGCGGGCTGGCGGCGGTGCTTTGCCGCAGGGCCCCGCCGCTGTGCATTGCGCCGGCGCTGGCGCCGTGGCAGGCTCTGTGCAAAATGAAAAAGACCACTGGGAGCCTTCACGTGTCATCGCCACAGACCCCCGGCATCGTCGCGGGGCGGCTGTCCGCCGAGCGGATCGCCGAGAACTTCGCCGACATCGCCCCCAACTTCGACCCGCACGAGGCGCTGGTCGCCGCCGACCGCTGTTATTTCTGCTACGACGCGCCCTGCATCACCGCCTGCCCGACCGAGATCGACATCCCGCTCTTCATCCGCCAGATCCAGGCCGGACAGCCGGAGGCGGCGGCGAAGACGATCTTCGACCAGAACATCCTCGGCGGCATGTGCGCCCGCGTCTGCCCCACGGAAAACCTCTGCGAGGGCGCCTGCGTCCGCGAGATGGCCGAGGGCAAGCCGGTGGAGATCGGCCGGCTGCAGCGCTATGCGACCGACAGCCTGATGGAGGCCGGCATCCACCCTTACAGCCGTGCCGCGCCGACCGGCAAGCGCGTGGCGGTGGTGGGCGCGGGCCCTGCGGGGCTCGCCTGCGCCCACCGGCTGGCGATGCATGGCCATGACGTCGTGATCTTCGAGGCGAAGCCGAAGCCCGGCGGGCTCGATGAATACGGCATCGCCGCCTACAAGACGCCCGACGGCTTCGCGCAGGACGAGGTCGACTGGCTTCTCAAGATCGGCGGGATCGAGATCCGCACCGGCATGGCGCTCGGCCGGGACATCACGCTGGAGGCGCTGCGGGCCGAGCACGACGCGGTCTTCCTCGGCATGGGGCTCGCGGGCGTCAACGCCCTCGGCGCGCCGGGCGAGGCGGCGGACGGCGTCCGCGATGCGGTCGATTTCATCGCCGAGCTGCGCCAGAGCGACGATCTGACGGCGCTGCCGGTGGGCCGCGACGTGGTGGTGATCGGCGGCGGCATGACGGCGGTGGACGCCGCCGTGCAGTCGAAACTGCTGGGCGCCGAGCATGTCACCATGGTCTACCGCCGCGGCCGCGAGAGGATGAGCGCCTCGGACCACGAGATCGAACATGCCCAGACCGAGGGCGTGACGGTGATCGTGAAC
>PUNI01000097.1 GCA_003551745.1 Paracoccaceae bacterium
AGCAGGCGCGTCGCAAGGATCGGGGGGGGCGCGGCCTGCTCCGATGGCTATGCCGGGCGCCCATCCCCCGGCCAACCAGATCCCGGACCCCAGCCATGACCCTGACCGAACGCCTTCGGCTGTTCACCGACCGTTTCCGTGCCGAGTGGCTGGGCAATCCGCGGGCCGAGTTGCTGGCGGGGCTTGTAGTGGCGCTGGCGCTGATCCCCGAGGCGATCGCGTTTTCCATCATCGCGGGGGTGGACCCGAAGGTGGGGCTTTACGCGTCCTTCTCCATCGCGGTGCTGACGGCGATCACGGGCGGGCGGCCGGGCATGATCTCGGCGGCCACGGCGGCGGTGGCGGTGCTGTTCGTGGGGCTCGTGCGCGACCACGGGCTGGAATACCTGCTGGCCGCCACCGTGCTGGCGGGGCTGATCCAGATCGCCATCGGGGCGCTACGGCTGTCGTTCGTGATGAAGTTCGTGTCGCGCTCGGTGCTGACGGGCTTCGTCAACGCGCTGGCGATCCTGATCTTCATGGCGCAGATCCCCGAGCTGGTGGGCGTGCCCTGGATCACCTATGTGCTTGTGGCCGCTGGCCTCGGCATCATCTACGGCCTGCCGTATCTGACCACCGCCGTGCCCTCGCCGCTGATTGCCATCGTGCTCCTGACCGGCGTGGTCTGGGCCACGGGAACCGAGGTGCGCACCATCGCCGACATGGGCGCGCTGCCCGACACGCTGCCGGTGTTCCTGATCCCGAACGTGCCGCTCACCTTCGAGACGCTGACGATCATCCTGCCGGTGTCGCTCGCCGTGGCCATCGTGGGGCTGCTGGAGAGCCTGATGACGGCCTCCATCGTGGACGAGCTGACCGACACCACCTCGGACAAGGACCGCGAATGCGTGGGCCAGGGCGTGGCCAACACCGCCACCGGCTTCATCGGCGGCATGGCCGGCTGCGCCATGATCGGGCAGTCGATCATCAACGTGAAGTCGGGGGGGCGGGCGCGGCTGTCGTCCTTCACGGCCGGGGTGCTCCTGTTGTTCCTGATCCTCGTGCTGGGCGATTTCGTCCGCTCGATCCCCATGGCGGCGCTGGTGGCGGTGATGATCATGGTCTCCATCGGCACGTTTTCCTGGAGCTCGGTCAGGAACCTCCGCGTCCACCCCGTCAGCTCCTCGACGGTGATGCTGACGGTGGTGGCGATCGTGGTGGTCACCCACAACCTCGCCTATGGCGTACTCGCTGGCGTGCTGCTGTCGGGTGTTTTCTTCGCGGCCAAGATCGCGCAGATCTTCCGGGTGCGCTCCGAGCTCTCGGCAGACGGGCGGAGCCGGCGCTACATCGTCGAGGGTCAGCTCTTCTACGCCTCGGTCGAGGAATTCCGCGCCGCCTTCGACTTCCGCGAGGCGCTGGACGAGGTCATCATCGATGTCTCCCGTGCCCATATCTGGGATATCTCGTCGGTGGCGGCGGTGGACATGGTGGTGCTGAAGTTCCGGCGCGAGGGCGCACGGGTGGAGCTTGTGGGCATGAACGAGGCCTCCGAGACCATCGTCGACCGGCTGGGCGAGCATCACAAGCCCGGCGCGATGGACAAGTTGACGCCCGGACACTGAGGCGGGGAGGAAGACCATGGACACCATCGCCGCCTTCATCGACGGCTCCACCTATGCCGCGAGCGTCTGCGACCACGCCGCCTGGGCCGCCGCGCGGCTGGGCGCGCCGGTGGTGCTGGTGCATGCGCTCGGCCGGCCCGACAGCTCCAGCGCGCCGGCGGATCTGTCCGGCAACCTGCGCCTCGGCGCGCGCCGGGCGCTGCTGGAGAAGCTGGCCAAACACGACGAGGAGCGGGCCGCGCTGGCGGTGGAACGCGGCCGCGCGCTGCTTGACGACGCACGGGCGCGCGTGATGGCGGCGGCCGACATCGAGGTCACGACCCGCCTGCGCCGCGGCGATCCGGCCGAGGCCTACGCCGAGATGCTGGACACCACCCGCCTGACCGTGATCGGCAAGCGCGGCGAGGATGCGAGCGGCGAGATGGCCCATCTCGGCTCCAACCTCGAACGCCTGGTGCGCGCCTCCACCCGCCCGGTGATGGTGGTCAGCCGCGCCTTCCGCCCCGTCGCGCGGGTCCTGATCGCCTTCGACGGCGGCCCGTCGGCCACCCGCGCGGTCGAGCGCGTCTGCGACAGCCCGCTCCTGCGGGACGCCGAGGCCCACCTCCTGACCGCCGGCGGCGATCCCGCCCGGCTGACCGCCGCGGCCGACCGGCTCCGCGCGGCCGGCTTCACCGTCCAGACCCACCATGCCGAGGCCCCCCCCGAGGACGCCATCACCAAGGCCGTCCGCGACCACGACATCGGCCTCCTGGTCCTCGGCAAATCCGGCCACTCCCGCCTGCGCCAGCTCTTCATCGGCTCCACCACCCTCGACCTCATGCGCAGCTGCCAGGTCCCCGTCCTGATCTTCCCCTGAACAGGCGACGCCTGGGCACCGGCAGCGACATTTGCCTTCCGCAGGCGCGAGGCTGCGCGCGCCACAGCCCGTCAGGACCGAACACGTCGGGCGCACAAACCACCGACCCGAAGGTCGGCCTCGATCTGCAACAGGGGCACCGCAGCGAGATCGCCCGGCAGCACTCCAAGGACCGCTTCGCGGCTGTCCTGATCCGGTCTGCTCGTCGAGGCCACCTCAGCCGCTGGCGCTCGCGTCATTCTGTGTGACGCGAGAGTGTCGCACAATCTGTCGCGCTTCTGTCGCGCAATCCGATCCGCGCCGTCATTCAGGCTTCTGCCCCAACCGTTGCGCTCCGCACGAACCGGACCCCGTCCCGACCCGTCGCCGTGCCTTCGGTCGGGCGCGCGTCAGTAGGCGCGCCTGCGCCTCGACCTCGTCGAGCGTGCGCGCCTCGGGCAGCGGGAAGAGCCCGTGGAACCCCTCCAGCGCGTCGAGCGCCTCGGCCAGCGCCAGCAGCGACGAGAGCGACACCTCGCCCAGCCGTTCGAAGCGCTTCAACGTGCCCAGCGGCACGCCCGAGCGCGCTGCCAGATCGGCCTGGGTCAGCCCCAGCGCGATCCGACGGTTGCGCGCAGCGAGGCGGACGGCCTCGCGCAGGTCAGGGGCGGTGTCGAGGGCGGGGATCATGGTGGGCAAGATCAGGGCTCATATGATGTCCGAATGGTCTTGAGGATGGGACTTGTAGATAACATATTGTCCACATGCAGGCCAGCCCATCCTTCTCGAAGCCCTTGATCGACAATGCCGCAAAACACGTTCATCCCGCCCGACGCTTCGCTGTCTCCAGCGTATCGACAGACAGGACCCCACCGCCCGGAGACCCCACCATGCTGACCCAGAAGCGCCTGCGCGAGGTGCTGCACTACAACCCCGAGACCGGCGTCTTCACCTGGACGAAGCGCAGGCGCCGGGGCAAGGTCGCCGGCACCCGGCATGACGAGCGTGGCTTCCTGAAGGTCAGCATCGACAACGAACGTCACCTGCTGCACCGGCTGGCCTGGCTCTGGATGACCGGGCTGCATGCGCCCGTCAGCGTCGAGCACATCAACGGCGACCGCAGCGACAACCGCTGGAAGAACCTTCGCCTCGGGGTGAAGCCGCAGAAGCGGGCGCACGAGGCGCCCTTTCCCCAGCGCACGGCCTACGAGGGCGTGGTGCTGGTCGGCGACAGGTTCGACGCGCTGATCCAGACCGACCGCTGCGTGCTGAACATCGGCAGCTTCGAGACCGCCGAGGCGGCTCGGGATGCCCTGATCCTCGCACGGCGCGAGGCCCGCCAGAAGCAGCGCGAGCGGCTGCGGCGGGCCGCCTGAGGGGGCGCATTCAGGTTGCGGGGCGTCACATTTGGGCGCGTGCCGTCAACAAAATCTGTCCACAGCGTCGCGTTTGAGGTTGACAGGCGTTACATATCCGGCCTGAGTTCCGCCTTTGTTCTCAGCGCGCGTCAACCACTTCTGTCCACAGCGCCAACACCCCTCTACTGATTTCATTGAAAAAAATCGACCATATGGGCGCTATGTTGTCAGAACGCTTCCCAGAACAGTTTTTCCTCGAAGAGACGGACCGCAGGACGGAGCTGACCCGCGCGCCCTCGGATC
>PUNI01000100.1 GCA_003551745.1 Paracoccaceae bacterium
GATCTGGGCGCGGTTTTGCAACGCGCGGGGTTTGCCCTGCCGGTGGCCGACAGCCTGACCCTGCCCGCCAGCTATGCCGATGCCTTCGCCCTGATGCGCGACCTGCGCGCCATGGGCGAGACCAATGCCCTGGCTGGGCGGTTGCGGCGGCCCACCAGGCGCGCGGTGCTGTTGGAGGCCGCCCGCCGCTATGCCGCGGCCTGGCCTGCGCCGGGCGGTCGGGTGCAGGCGACCTATGAGCTCATTGTCCTCACCGGCTGGGCCCCCGACGCCAGCCAGCCCAGGCCCCTGCGCCCGGGCTCGGCCACCGCGCGGCTTGCCGATGCGCTGGGCAGCCGGGAACAGCCGCTGCCGGATGCGGCCCCGGGCCCAGCCCGCAAAAGTTGACCCCGCGACAAAAGCCGTTATCTGACGCGAGACCGCGCGATTTCGCCGCCCCCGACGCCAAAGCCAGGACAGGATACCGCGATGCTCGACAGCAAATCGGGCGGACAGGCCGCCGAAAGCACGGCCCGCGCGCCGCAGACCGCGCCCGAGGCGGCACCGCAGGACCCCCAGCCGACCCCCGCCACCGCCCGCAGCACCGATGTCTGCCCCGTCACCGGGGCCGTCGCAGGCAGCCGCCGGATGCCCCATGCGCCGGCCGACCACCCGGCCGTTCCCACGGCCAAGGTGGGGATCCTGATCGCCAACCTCGGCACGCCCGACAACTACGACTACTGGTCGATGCGCCGGTACCTCAACGAGTTCCTGTCGGACCGCCGGGTCATCGACTACTCGCCCTGGCTGTGGCAGCCGATCCTGCAGCTCGTGGTGCTGTCCAAGCGACCGTTTTCCTCGGGCGCGGCCTACAAGTCGATCTGGAACGAGGACAAGGGCGAAAGCCCGCTGATGACCATCACCAAGGAGCAGGTGGCGGCCATCCGCGCGCAGATGCACGCGCAGTACGGAGACCGGGTGATGGTCGATTTCTGCATGCGCTACGGCAATCCCTCGACCCCCTCCCGGGTGCAGGCCATGGTGGCGGCAGGCTGCGAGAAGATCCTCTTCTTCCCCCTCTACCCGCAATACGCCGGCGCCACGACCGCGACGGCCAACGACCAGTTCTTCCGCGCCCTGCAGTCCGAGAAGTGGCAGCCGAGCGTGCGCACCGTGCCCCCCTATTTCGAGCATCCCGCCTATGTCGAGGCGCTGGCGCAGTCGGTGGAGCGCGCCTGGGAGGCGGCGGAAGAGAAGCCCGAGGTGCTCGTGGCCTCCTATCACGGCGTGCCCAAGCGCTATCTGATGGAGGGCGATCCCTACCACTGCCAGTGCCAGAAGACCTCGCGGCTGCTGCGCGAACGCCTGGGCTGGCCCGAGGAGAAGATCGTCACCACCTTCCAGTCGCGTTTCGGCCCCGAGGAATGGCTCAAGCCCTACACGGTCGAGGAGGTCGCCCGACTGGCCGAAACCGGGGTGAAGCGCATGGCGGTGATCGCGCCGGCCTTCTCGGCGGACTGCATCGAGACTCTCGAGGAGATCAACGAGGAGATCCACGAGGCCTTCGAGGAAGCCGGCGGGGAGCAATTCACCTATATCCCCTGCCTGAACGCCGACGCGGCGCACGTGCAGGCCCTCTGCGCCGTGATCGACGACAACCTTGCCGGCTGGATCGAGAAGGGCTGAGCCCGTCGACGTCCGGCCCTGTGTCTGACGGCCCAGGGTTGTGCCGTGTGGCAGGGACGGCAGCGCCCGGGGTGGTTCCGATTGTGTAAAATCTGGAGCGTTTGGGCCACATTGGCGTGATGCCTGGGCCAAGCCCGTAACCTGCGCGCGCCTTGACGCGGCCGGGAAAGCCGCGGCCGCCGGTCCCGTGACGTTGCGGGAATTCACTCCAAGCTTCAGGCGGTTGGTGGCGCTGGGCCCCCGTCCCCCACCCGCAGCGGGCCGGGCGCTGATGCGGTGGCGTTGCGCCTGGGACATGGCTGGGCTGCGCCCGGCGGCAGGTGTCGGCCGGAGGCGCGTGGGTTAGCTTGCGATGCAGGGAGGAGCCGACGCAGCCGGGGGCAGACCATGGCGCAGATCGACGGCCCGACCTTGCAGGTGATCGACCCCGGCCATGTGCCGGACTGGCGGTCGCAGCTTCTAGATCATCTGATGCGACTGGACCCCGAGGCGCGACGGCTGCGCTTCATGGGCGCCGTCGGTCCCGCCGGGATCGCGGCGCATGTGGCCCGTGTGGCCCCGCTGGCACTGGTGGTCCACGCCCCCGACGGTCGGTGGCGCGGCTGCGCCGAGCTGCACCCGGGCTACAGCCCCATGGGGGCGGAGATCGCGGTGTCGGTCGAGCGGGACTGGCAGAACCGCGGCATCGGCGCCGCGCTGACAGCCGAGGCCGGCCGCGAGGCCCGGCGCATGGGGCGTTGCGACATCCGGCTGACCTGTCTGCGCCACAACACGCCCATGATGCGGATCGCGCAGGCGCTCTCTGCGGGGGCGCTGCCGCTGGCGGACTGGGCGCTGGCGCTGTTCCGGCTGGAGATCCCCGACCCGTCCTGACCTTTCGCGAGGCCGATGTCGCCGTCAGGTCGCGAAGGTGACGTGGCGCGACAGCGGCAGCGCCCGAAGCCGTTCGCCCGTGAGGTCGAACAGGGCGTTCGCCAGTGCGGGCATGGCCGGAGGCGTGGCGGGCTCGCCCGCGCCGCCCATGTGCCGGCCCGATTGCAGCACACGGACCTCGACCCGAGGCGCCTGCGGCAGGCGCATCGGCGTGTAGTCGGGGAAGTTGCCCTGCACCACGCGACCGTCCTCGAAGGTGATCTCCTCGAAGGCGGCGGCCGAGAGGCCCTGGATCAAGCCGCCCTCCATCTGCTGGGCGACGATGGCTGGGTCGAGCGCCCGACCGATGTCGCAGGCGACCCACGCGCGGGTGATGCGCACCGCGCCGTCCGCGTCGGTCACCTCGACCACCTGTGCCACGGGCGTTCCGAAGCTGCGGGTCATGGCAACCCCGCGGCCGATGCCGTCCGGCGTCTGGCCGGTCCAGCCGGACATCTCGGCAACCGCGTCCAGCACGTCGCGGCAGGAGGCGTCGTCAAGCTGGTCGCGGCGGAAGGCCAGCGGGTCGGCGCCGGCCGCATGGGCGAGTTCATCGACGAAGCATTCGTGGAAAAAGCTGTTGAAGGAATTGCCCACGGCCCGCCAGAAGCCCACCGGCAGCACGGTCTCGGCCAGGTAGCCTTCGACCCGGCAGGCCGGGAAACCGTAGGGCTGATCGGCCATCCCCTCCAGATGCCCGCGGTCCGGGCCCGGCGGGGCGAAGCCCGCGAACCGGCGCGACGACTGGCGGGTGACCGAGGGCGCGGCCACGCGGGCCTCGAAGGCCGTCACCCGGCCGTCCGAGACCGCGCCGCGCATCCGGGCAATGGCGCCGGGGCGGTAGAAGCCGTGGCGCATGTCCTCCTCGCGCGACCAAGTGACCTGCAACGGTGTGCCGGGCACCGCCTTCGCCACGCGTGCGGCCAGCACGGTGAAGTCGAATTCCGCCCGCCGGCCGAAACCGCCGCCCATCATGGGCGTGTGCAGGGTGACCTGATCCTCGGACAGGCCCACCGCCTCGGCGGCCTTCTCGCGGTGCATCACCGGGGCTTGGTTGCCGGACCAGAGCGTCAGGTGCTCCGCCTCGGGGTCAAAGAGCGCGGCGGCGCCCATCGGCTCCAGAGTTGTGTGGTGGAGAAAGGGGACGCGGTATTCCACCGACAGGCCCTCCGTGTCGCGCAGCACCGCGTCCACATCCCCGTCGTTGCGGGGGCGGGAATTGCGGCGGCTGTCGAAGGCCGCGGCGATCTCGGCGAAGGCGTCCTCGGTGGTGGCGGGGCCGCGGCCCTCGGTCCAGTCGATCTCCACCGCCTCGGCGGCCTGAATCGCCTCCCAGGTGGTGCGGGCGACGACGGCGATGCCCGTGTCGAGGTCGACAATGTGCTCCACACCCTCCATCGCCTCGGCGCGGGCGACGTCGAAGCCGGCCATGCCGCCGCCGGGGAAAGGGCACATGCGCACGGTGGCGAATTTCATCCCCGGCAGGCGGATATCGACCCCGTAATCCGCC
>PUNI01000576.1 GCA_003551745.1 Paracoccaceae bacterium
GGCGGCGCCAGCGACAGCTCGGGCGACATCGGCCGCTGGCATGCGGACCCTGAGCGTGGGGCCATCGTGCTGCGCGGCGGCCGCGAGGCGCCCGTCTTTCTCGAAATACTCGCAAATGGCGACCTGCGACTGATGGGCCTGGACGGCACGCCGATCGACAGCGACCTTCCCTACACACTCGCTGTGGGGCCCCTGGAGCCGGGCGTGGCGCCACTGTTCCTGACGGGCATGGTCCAGCGCGGGGCGGAGGGGGCAAGCTTCACCGAATGCTTCACAGGCCGCACCTACCCCATCGCGACGCAGGGCGATTATCCGGCGGCCGCGCGCGCCCTTGCCGGACTGTTCAGCTATATCAGTCACATCGGCGGCGACCCCGACAGCCCGGCCTTTGCCGTGCTCGAGGGCCGGCTGCTGCCGAGCCCGGGCTCGGAGGAGCCAAACAGCACCCATCTGGTGATCGACCGCTTCGACCGTTTCGAGCTTTTCCTGACATGCGACCGGATCCGGTCACAGGCCGGCCCACCGCCCCCCGGCCCTGCATTGACGAACACCTACTGGAAGATCACAGCGGTTCTCGGCGATGAGGTGGCCGCCATCCAGACCCGCCGCGAGCCGCACCTGATCCTGCGCACCGGCCCGCCACCCGCCTTCGAAGCAACGCTCGGGTGTACCCGCATCCGCGGCCACCACGCGGCCGAAGGTGCCACTCTCTCCTTCTCCGAAGGCGCGACCATGCTCGTGGCCTGCCCGCAGGAGCTTGCCAGGCAGGAGCGGAGGCTGGCGGAGGCGCTGGAGCAGGTGGCACGGTGGCATATCGACGGCACCGCACTGGAGCTGCTGAACCGGGCCGGCGACCCTGTGCTGACGGCACGGGCGGTGTATCTGCGCTGAGCAAACGCGGCCTCGGCGCGGCCACAACCACGCCATGCACGGCCCGCAAGCCAAGCCATACACGTCTTCGATCTGATCGCCGGGAGTTTGCCGATGCCCACCAAACCGCCTGAAGCCATGCCGGCGCCGAGGGCTCCCTCCGCCGCCCTTTTTCTGGCACCGCTCAGCGCGGGCGGCGTCGTGCTGGGCGCGCTCCTCGTTGGCCTCTCGCTCACGCCGTCCATGGTGCCGCGGCCCCCGGTCCTCCAGGGCGTGCTTGGCGGCCTCGTCTTCGCGCTCGGCTACGGGGTCTGGTATCTGCTCTGGCTGCTCCTCGACTGGCTGGAGGTGCGGCGGCCCGCGCCCTATATCTCGCGCATCGCGGCGCGCATCGGGTTCGCCGTCGCGGGCGTGGTCGTTGTCGTGGCGTTCTGGCTCGGCGCGGGTTGGCAGAACTCGATCCGCGCGGTGTGGGACCTGCCCGAGACGGCGGCCACCGCCCCGGTCACGGTGGCCGCCATCGCGACTGCGGTCGCTGCGGTGCTGCTTCTGCTCGGGCGGGCGTTCCGGCTCCTTTCGCTCGCGTGGAGCCGCAGGAGCAAGCGGGTCCTGCCGCCGAAGCTGGCCAATCTGCTGGGGCTTGTCACCGCTGCTGCCATCTTCGGGATGCTGATCGACGGGGTCCTGCTGCGCGCCGGGCTGCGGGTCGTCGACACCTCGGCGCGCCTCGCCGATGCGGTGATCCCGGCCGACAGCGCAGCCCCCCGGAACCCGCTCAAATCCGGAAGCGCCGCCTCCCTCGTGGCGTGGGAGGACCTTGGCAGCATGGGGCGCGATTTCGTGACCTCCGGCCCGACCGCAGAGGAGATCGGCACCTTCTGGGGAGAGGCCGCGCCCGAGCCCCTGCGCGTCTATGTCGGCCTCAACGCGGCCGCAAAACCGGAGACCCGCGCACGGATCGCCTTCGATGAGCTAAAGCGCGTGGGCGGGTTCGACCGCGAGATACTGGTCATCGCCATGCCCACCGGATCGGGCTGGCTCGATCCCGGCGCCATGGACAGCCTCGACTACATCGCGCGCGGGGATGTGGCGACCGTCGCGGTGCAATACAGCTATCTTCCCAGCCCGATTTCGGTTGTGGTCGATCCGACCCAAGGCTTGGCCGAGGCGCAGGCGCTGTTCGATCTGGTCTACGGCCACTGGACAACCCTGCCAGCGCAGGATCGGCCGCGGCTATACCTCCACGGCCTCAGCCTCGGCGCGTTCCTGTCACAGGAG
This sequence comes from Paracoccaceae bacterium, assembly GCA_003551745.1. Classification (GTDB taxonomy): domain Bacteria; phylum Pseudomonadota; class Alphaproteobacteria; order Rhodobacterales; family Rhodobacteraceae; genus Rhodobaculum. The sequence goes on from PUNI01000576.1 coordinate 2,149, forward strand.
ACGGTGCCGCTGCTGGATGTCCTGGGTGATCCGTTCCAGGGCGCACTGTGGACCGGATCCCCCTTCCTCAGTGACGCTTGGAACATGGTCCTGCGCCGCAGGCAGCCTGACAGCCCCGCCTGGCGGCCGGTGTTCGGCAACGGGTCGCTGATCCGCGCCGACAACCAGCGCGCCCGGTTCGAGAATGCCACCGCCGAGTGGGGGCCCCTGCGCCTCGTCTTCCTGCAATACGGAAGCGACGCCATCACCTTCTTCGACTGGTCGCTTGCCTGGCAGCGCCCCGACTGGCTGGCCGGGGACCGTGCGCCCGATCTGTCGCCGCAGATGCGCTGGGTGCCGCTGGTCACCGTCCTGCAGGTGGCCGTGGACATGGCCGTGTCGGTCGGCCATCCCGGCTACGGCCACGACTACATCGCCCGCCACTATATACCGGCCTGGGCCGCAACCCTTGCGCCCGAGGGCTGGGACCCTGAAACTGAAGAAAGGCTCTTCCATCATCTGTCAGAGGTCTGACGGATCCAAGTGACAATCCGCATTGAACCGGGACGCCGTGAAGGCGCTCGAAAGGTTGCCCCTGTTGGCTTGCTGAACAGGGCCGTCGCCGTAGCGCCAATGCGTGGGCACAACTCCTCGTGGGTGATGTCCAGCGCCGAGGGGCGGACGACACCGGCCACCACCTTGACGCGCCCGGCAAAGAAATCCTGATCGTGCCGGGACTGGACCGCGCAACAGATTACGAAGGCAGCGGCCTGTGCTGATCCGCCAACGCGTCCTGCCCACTGGGCATAGTTGGCACGTGTGGGGGCACGTTGTGCAGATACAGGTAGACCTAGCTTCGGCAAGATGACCCTCCATGCACCGCTGCAGCGAGCCCGACTGACCAGTTCGGTGATGCTGCGCCGCAGTATTTCTGGGGTTCCGATCGTCGGCTATGGGCCGAGTGCGTCGATCACAGAAGGCTGGCTCGTTGTGCTACCCATTCCTCTGGGAACGGCTCCAGCACCTGCGCCAGCGTCACCTCCGTCCCCTGCCGCCCGTCGAGGATCGCCTCCACGATGTCCGGCGCCAGCAGCGTCAGCCGCAGGACGCGGGTCAGGTAGGAGACGGCGATGTCCTCGTGCCGGGCGAGATCGACGACGTGGGCGAACTCGCCGGAATCCAGCATCCGTTTCCAGCGGAACGCGCGGACGAGCGCCTTGACGAGTGCATCGACGGGACGGTGCTGCGTGGGCGCGCCCTCGGGCAGCGTGACCTCCTTGCGCCCACCGCGCTTCACGATGCGGAACGGGACATGGAGCGTCAGCGTCTCGGGGGTGGGCGCGGTCCGACTCATGCGGCTTCTCCGACGCCGCGGGCCAGCATCTCGCGGACGAGGCCGCTGAGCCCATCCATACGGAGCCGAACGTTCAACCCGTCTGCGCGCATGTCGACGCGCTCAACCACCAATGTCACGATGCGTGCCTGCTCGGCGGGGAACAGTTCGTCCCACAGCGGATCGAGCTGCTGCAGGGCCGCGCGGGCGTCGGCCTCGGTAACGTCGTCGGCGTGGGCGCGCGCGGCCTTCCACGTGCTCGCCACAATCTCGGGCTGGCGGAAGACGGCGCGCAGCTGGTCCATAACGGCCGCTTCAACTTCGCCCGCGGGCACGCGGCCGACCGGGCACGACCCGGCGCCATGCTTCAGCACGGTCTGGCTGACATAGTAGCGATAGAGCTTGTCGCCCTTCCGGGTGTGCGTCGGCGAGAAGGCGGCCCCATCGGGACCGAACAGCAGACCCTTCAGCAGCGCGGGCGTGTCGGCGCGGGTCCGGGCGGCGCGCTTGCGGGGGCTCTCCTGCAGGATGGCGTGGACGCGGTCCCATGTCTCGCGGTCGATGATGGCGTCGTGCTCGCCGGGATAGCTGTCGCCCTTGTGGACCGCCTCGCCGA
>PUNI01000465.1 GCA_003551745.1 Paracoccaceae bacterium
CGCTGATGTGGTGGGTGACCGACTACCTCGACCCGCCGGCTGCCGCGCCGAAGGTGCCGCGGCAGCCGCGCCCGCGCCATCCGCGCGAGTTCACCCTCGCCGATCTGCCCGCCCAGTGCGGCGACGTGCTGCGGGCGCGCTGACGCTCAGGCGGCGAGGATCTGCCGGGCCACCAGCCAGCTTGCCGGAACCGATGCCACCAGGCCGATCGCGGCGGCAATGACGATGGGAACGAGGGTGCCTTGCCCGATCACCAGCGTCACGACGACAGCGATACCCATCAGCGTCACCGAGATGATCGAGAAAAGAACCATGGCAAGGCGGGTCATGAATACCTCCAGAGGCTGCAAGCCGAACTCCACGCAGGGCTAGCAGGCCCGGTGACCCTCCACCTTGATCTGGCGCAAGCGAAGCAAGATCAAGGCAGGCTCGCGGGTTCCGTGCTATGCTCGGCTCTCTGATGGGAGGACGCCATGATCAATCTGGAAGACATCGAGGACATGACCTGCCTCAGCCGCGAGGAAATCGCCGCCATTGCCGAGCATGAGCATCTGCCGGAGGTGAACGCCGCGGCGCTGGGCGAGTACCTCATGCATCTTCACAAGGGGCCGCAGAAGGTGCAGCAGATGATCTGCGAGGACATCCGCGACGCGCTGCACCGCGACGACTTGGCCCATGCGCGCGAGCTTTTCGCGACCCTGAAGCATTTCGTGGCCGAGCATCCCGAAGCGCTGCGCAACACCGGCTGACCGGGGCTCCAACGGAGCGCTCGTCACCAAGTCGATGAACCCTGATGACTCTTTGTTTCAGGGGATTCCACATCGGCACGGAATGTGATCCTGTTGGGTATGGCGGCTTCAGAAGTGCAACCCAAACACGACATCGAGCGCGTTGTTCGACAGGCCTTGGGCGACGGGGCGGTCTCTAAGGTTTCCTGGTCAGAGCATCTGAACAGGGACGGATTGCCCGTGTTGCGGGTCAGGGTGGTCTACAAGGCCGTTGAGGCTCCAACGCTCGACCAGATGGCTGGCGTGGTCGATGCCTTGTTGGATTATGATCGCGGCATAGAAGCTCCTTTTCCCGTAGTCGATTTCCGGGCCGACACGGACAATGACCCGATCGCTGCTGAGTGAGCAGTTGCTATCGGTCGCGCGAAACCGGCTGAGCGGCAGCTTCCATAGCGAGGCGAACTTAAGGCGCGCCACGAGCGATCTTTATTACGCCGTTTTTCACGCCGTGTGCGAGGCGCTGGTCGAACCGCTTGGAGCTGCCCCGGCAAGTAGGGCATTCAAGGAGACCTACAGAAGCCTCTATCGAGGCGTCGATCATGGGAATGCAGAGCGCGTCTGCAGAGAGATCATAAAGGAACGAGGACTTTCACAAGCGATCACCTCCTTCGCCAAACAGTTTGTATCACTGAAGAACAAGCGGGAAGATGCCGACTACGATCCGCTTCAGCGCTTCGCTGTCTCGACCGTCAAGACAGACCTCGCGACTACCGAAACAAGGCTGAGGGAGTTCTGGGCAGCACCAATGACTGAACGGTCAGCTTTCGCCTGCATGGTCGCCCTGCGCCGCAGGAGATAATCTAACGAACCGAAAGCAGCTAGCCACAGACTGGTCTTGTCGCATACTTTTGAATGCGTTGTAGGTCAGCAAGAGGTCTCGGCTGATCGCGCTTCCGCTCGGCCGGGGCCTTCGCCAGGCTCCGGCCCCGCAACATAGGAGCCCAATTGGCCGAGGACGACGCCTCGCCCGTCACACCGATGACGGCGCAGCATCCCAAAGCGCTGCGTAACACCGGCTGAGACCGACTCAGCAGGCCAGCCGGGCGTTCAGAACGCCGCTGTCGCCGTCGGTCTGACCCGGCGGCACGCGGCAGCCTGTGGTCTGTTCGATCGCCACGATCATCCGGTCGATGATCACGCCATGCTCGCCGGGACGGGCGAAGCCCATCCGGATTGCCTGCGCCCGGTCGCCCCGGTGATAGACAACGATCTCGGTGCCCTCCACGTCCAGCCTCTGCGGCGTCACGCCGAAGAACTCCGGCGAGGGCGACGCACAAGCCGCCAGCGCGGCGGCGAGGATCAGCGGCACGGCGGACGGGCGGCGCATGGGATCTCCTGCAGGCCAGGCCCGCAGCCTTGGAAAACGGGGTTAAGGCCACGTTAACGGCCGCCGCACCCGCGCCATGCAACACGGCTCACGCTCGGGTGAACCGTCCGCCCGCAACTTGCCAGCCCCCCGCTGCCGCCCCATGCTAAGCGGATCGAAAGGGAGAGCGTGGATGCGAAGACTGCGTCACATAGCCGGGATCCTGCTGCTGGTCACCGGCATCATCGTCGGGCAGGCGATGCGGGATCCGGCGGTCGCCGAACCTGTGGAAACCGCCATCGTCGCCGGCGGATGCTTCTGGTGCGTGGAGAGCGACTTCAGCAGGGTGCAGGGCGTCGAGAGCATCGTGGTGGGCTTCACCGGCGGCGATGTGGAAGACCCGAGTTACCGGCAGGTCACGCGCGGCGGCACCGGCCATCTGGAGGCGGCGAAGATCACCTTCGACCCCTCGGTGATCAGCTATGACCAGCTCCTGCACCTGTTCTTCCGCTCGGTCGATCCGCTCGACGCCGGCGGCCAGTTCTGCGACCGCGGCTTTCACTACACCACCGCGATCTTCGTCGACGGCCCCGAACAGCGCCGCAGCGCAGAGGCCGCGGCCGACGCCGCCAGCCGCGACCTCGGCGCGGCGGTGGTCACCCCGATCCGCGATGCCATGCCGTTCTGGCCCGCGGAAGACTATCACCAGGGCTATCACGCCAGCAGCGACCTGATCCTCACCCGCTTCGGGCCGCAGACCAAGGCCAACGCCTACAAGCTCTACCGACAGTCCTGCGGGCGCGACGCCCGGGTCCGCGAACTCTGGGGCGACGCCGCCGCCTTCGCCGGCGGCTGAATGCGCCTTTCGCGGCCACGGCCGCTTCGCTAGGCTCCGGCCCCGCAGGCAGGGGGGTCGGTTTGGCCGAGGACGACAGCGCGCCCGTCACGCCCATGATGGCGCAGTATCTGGAGATCCGCGCGCAGCATCCCGAGGCGCTGCTCTTCTACCGCATGGGCGATTTCTACGAGCTGTTCTTCGAGGACGCCGTGGCCGCCAGCGCGGCGCTCGACATCGCGCTTACCAAGCGGGGCAAGCACCAGGGCCAGGACATCGCCATGTGCGGCGTTCCCGTCCATGCTGCCGAGGGCTATCTGCTGACCCTCATCCGCAAGGGCTTCCGGGTCGCCATCGCCGAGCAGACCGAGGACCCGGCCGAGGCGAAGAAGCGCGGATCGAAGGCGGTGGTGAACCGCGCGGTGGTGCGCCTCGTCACCCCCGGCACGCTGACCGAGGAAAGCCTGCTCGAGGCGCGACGCGCCAACTATCTCGGGGCCTGGAGCGAGTTGGGCGACGCGGCGGCGCTGGCCTGGTGCGACATCTCCACGGGCGATCTGCGGGTGATGTCCTGCCCGCGCGTGCGGCTTGGCCCGGAACTTGCCCGGCTCACGCCCCGCGAACTCCTGGTCGCCGAGCCCGGCGCCGAGGCGCTGCGGGCGCAGGTGGAGGAGGCCGGCGCCACGCTGACGCCACGCGCCCGGGCCAGCTTCGACAGCGCCGCGGCGAGCGTCCGGCTCAAGACGCTCTACAATGTCGCGACGCTGGAGGGCTTCGGAGGTTTCACGCGGGCCGAGCTGTCTGCGCTGGGCGCCATCGCCGATTACCTCGACCTCACCCAGCGCGGGGTGATGCCGCTGTTGCGCCCGCCGGTGCGCGAAGACGCCGCGCGGGTCATGCAGATCGACGCGGCGACCCGCCGCAGCCTGGAGCTGACCCATGCGCTCTCGGGCGGTCGCGAGGGCTCGGCCCTGGCGGCGGTGGACCGCACGCTCACCGCGGGGGGCGCACGGCTGCTGGAGCGCCGGCTGGCCGCGCCCTCGCGGGATCTGGCCGAGATCCGCGCCCGGCAGGCGGCGGTGGCGGCGCTGCATGCCGACAGCGATCTGCGCGAGCGGCTGCGCGCGCTTCTGCGCAAGGTGCCC
>PUNI01000201.1 GCA_003551745.1 Paracoccaceae bacterium
AGATGACGGCCGATCCGCACGGCGCGGCGCCCCTGCTGACGGCCGGGGCGCCGGCGCAGGGGGCCGCGCTGGGCCTCGTGGCCGTGCATGGCCGGGGCGGCAGCGCCGCGGATATCCTCGGGCTCGTCCGCCTCGCCGGGCGCGCGGACATCGCCGCCATTGCGCCGCAGGCGGCGGGCCACAGCTGGTGGCCGGTGAGCTTTCTCGAACCGATGGCGGAGCTGGAGCCATGGCTGACCTCGGCGCTGGCCGCCATCGGCCGGGCGGTCGCGGCGCTGGAGGCGCAGGGCCTGCCGCGCGAGCGCATCGCGCTCGCCGGCTTCAGCCAGGGCGCCTGTCTCGCGCTGGAATACGCCGCCCGCAGCGGCGGGCCGTGGCAGTCGCTGATCGCCCTTTCCGGCGGCCTCGTGGGCACCGCCGACGCGCCGGGGCCTGCGAGCCCGGCCCTGCACGGCCGCCGACCCAAGGCGTTCGATTATCCCGCCCGGCTCGACGGTCTGCCTGTCTGGCTGGGCTGCCATGCGGAGGATCCGCACATCCCGCGCAAGCGGGTCGAGGAGACTGCAGCCGTGCTGCGCGGCCAGGGCGCGCGGGTCGAGATGCAGCTTTACCCCGGCGCGGGCCATGCCGTAACCCGCGCCGATGCCGAGGCGCTCCGCCGCCTTCTGGCTGGCTGACCTCCTGCTGCCGCGCCCGGAAAACGGTTGACTCGCCGGGCCGCGTTGGCGAGCAAGGTCGGGCCGCGCCACCCGACGCGCGGCGCAAGAAAAAACGGGAGGTACGCATGAAACGGATGACCTGTGCCCTTGTCGGGGCGCTTGCCATCGGCTCGGCGGCGCATGCCACCGAGCTGTCGATCGCCACCGGCGGCACCGGCGGGGTCTATTTCCCCTACGGCGGCGGCGTGGCCGAAGTCATCAACCGCCATGTCGAGGATTTCACCGCCACCGCCGAGGTCACCGGGGCCTCGGTGGAGAACATGAACCTGATCGCGACCTTCGAGTCCGACATGGCGCTGGCGCTGGCCGACACGGTCTATGCCGCCTTCAACGGCACCGGCCCGTTCGAGGGGGCGCCGATCGAGGAAGCGCGGACGATGATCGCGATCTACCCCAACGCGGTGCAGATCGTCACGCTGGCCGACAGCGGCATCACCTCGCTCGACGATCTGCGCGGGCAGCGCGTGTCGGTGGGCGCGCCCGGTTCGGGCACCGAGGTGAGCGCGCAGACCCTGCTGGAAGCGAACGGCATCACGTACGACGACTTCACGCCGGAGCGGCTGAACTTCAACGAGACGGCGGATGCGCTGCGCGACGGCGACATCGCCGCCGGCTTCTGGAGCGTCGGGCCGCCCACCTCCTCGATCATGAACCTCGCGGCGACGCGCAGCATCGCGATCATCCCGCTCACCGAGGAGGAGATCGCCAATGCCATCGAGGCCGAGCCAACCTTTGCAGCCTACACCCTGCCCGCCGGCACCTATGAGGGCGTCGACGTCGACGTGCCGTCGATCTCCACCCCCAACGTGATCGCGGTGCATGCCGAGATGGACGAGGAGCTTGTCTACGCGATCACCAAGGCAATCTTCGACCATGTCGACGAGCTGATCGCGATCCATCCGGCGGCGAACGACACCACGGTGGAGTTCACGCTGACCTCCTCGCCGATCCCGCTGCATCCTGGCTCGATCCGCTATTTCGAGGAGATCGGCGCCGAGATCCCCGACCGCCTGCGGCCGTGACCATCGCACCCGGACAGCCCCTTGCCGGGGCTGTCCTCGCCGGGCTCCTCGCCGCGCTGGCTCCGGTCGTCGTGGCGCAGGAGCTGGCCGTGGTCGATGCCGATGGCGGGGTTCTGGCCCATCTCCCACTGGCAGGGGACGGCCGCTGGTGCCTGCACTGGCGGCACTCCGTCACCGGCGGTGCGGTGGCCGACTGCTTTCAGAGCACGGATGGCCGGCTGGTTCTGGAGCGCAGCTTCCTGCATGATTTCGCCGCCGGCCTCGGCCATCTGCCGGGCCGCGGAGACCAGCGCCCCGCCGACGGTGGCGGCTACTGGATCGAGGGGATAGACGAGACCATGCCCGGCGGCGCCGTCTCGCTGCGTGTCGGACGGGGCGCGGTTGGCCACCGGATCGAAAGCGGCCCGGCGGCGCTCGATCTCACCGCGCTCGCCGCCGGCCGCCGCGTCACGCTGCGCCCCTCCGGCGAGTGATCCGGGAAACAGGGACCCCATGACGCGCACCGAGCAGGGACCGGACAGCATCCTCGGCCGCGAGACGGCCGATGTCCCCGAGCATCTGCGGCCGGAGGGTCAGCGCCTGCGCGGGCCGCTGCTGGTCGCGGTCACCGCCATCGGCATCGCGATGTCGCTGTTCCAGCTCTATTCGGCGGGCATCCAGACATTCGGGCTGTTCTACCAGCGCTCGATCCATCTGGGCTTCGTGCTGGTCATCGCGATCCTCGTCTTTCCGGTCTTCGGGCGGCGCGATGGCGGCTTCGGCTGGCTGGGTGACATCGCCTTCCTCGCCACGGCCTCGGCGCTCGGCCTCTGGGCCGCCACCCGGAGCCCACAGGTGGCCGCCCTGCTCGACGGCCGGGTGCTGTGGCTCGCGGCGGGCCTGGCTGCGTTCGGCCTTGCCGGCGCCTGGCTGAACCGGCGCGGCGCGAAGCGCGTCGCCGACCTGATCGGCCGCGGCATCGACGCGATCTGCCTCGCCGCGGCCTTCATGGCGGGCTTCTACCTGGCCTGGAACCTCGACGAGATCATCGCGCGCACCGGACGCTGGAACCGCACCGACATCGTCATGGGCACGCTCGCCATCGTCATCCTGCTGGAGGCGAGCCGGCGGGCAGTGGGGCTTGGGCTCACGATCATCGGCGCGGTCTTCATCGCCTATGCCTTCGCGGGCTCCCGCGGGCTTCTGCCCGGTCTCGGCGAGTTGATGCCGGGCATCCTCGCCCACCGCGGCTATACCGAGATGCGGGTGATCGGCCAACTCTATCTCGGTCAGGAGGGGATCTTCGGACTGCCGCTGGGGGTGGCGGCGACCTTCGTCTTCATGTTTGTCCTCTTCGGCGCCTTCCTCGAGGTGACCGGCGCCGGCAAGTTCTTCATCGACCTCGCCTTCGCCGCGACCGGGCGCAAGCCGGGTGGGCCCGCGAAGGCCGCGGTGCTCGCCTCGGCCGGCATGGGCTCGATCTCGGGCTCGGCGATCGCCAATGTGGTGACGACAGGCGCCTTCACCATCCCGCTGATGAAGCGGCTGGGATACCGCCCCGCGCAGGCCGGCGGGATCGAGGCGGCGGCGTCGACCGGCGGGCAGATCACACCGCCGCTTATGGGCGCGGGTGCCTTCCTGATCGCCGAATACACGCGCATTCCCTACATCGAGATCGTCGCCGTCTCGATCTTTCCGGCGATCCTCTATCTCGGCACCGTCTATCTCTTCGTCCATATCGCGGCGATGAAGGCGGGGCTGCAGGGCATGCCGCGGGACGAGCTGCCGGCGGTGCGCCGCGTGATGGCGGCTGGCTGGCAGTTCCTCGTCCCGCTCGGGGTGCTCTTGTGGCTGCTGATCGAGGGCTATTCGCCGATGCGGGTGGGCTTCTGGGCCATCCTTTCGGTTGTGGCGGTTGCCGGGCTGCGGGCGCTCGTGGTGATCGCGATCCTCGAGCCGCGGCAGGGCAACCCGCTGACCTTCGCGCGCCTCGCCACCGCCTGCTGGGCCGGCGTGAAGGTGATCGGGCAGGCGCTGGCCCTGGGGGCGCGCAACGCCGTCGCTGTTTCCATCGCCTGCGCGGTCGCCGGCATCATCGTCGGCGTGGTCGGGCTGACCGGGCTCGGGCTCAAGTTCTCCTCGATGATGGTGGCCCTGTCTGGCGGCAATCTGGTGATCGCGCTCTTCCTCGTTCTGATCGCCTCGCTGATCCTCGGCCTCGGGCTGCCGGTGACGGCGGCCTACATCGTGCTCATCGTGCTGGTGGGCCCGGCGCTGGAGACCGAATTCGGCATCCCGCTGCTGATCGCGCATCTGGTGGTGTTCTGGTACAGTCAGGACAGCAATG
>PUNI01000437.1 GCA_003551745.1 Paracoccaceae bacterium
CCGGCGAGCGCAGCCGGCTGCGCCTGCCGTTCCGCTGCGATGCGCCCGACCGGCAGCGCGACATGCAGCTCAGCGTTACCCGGCTCGGCGCAGGAAGCCTGCTCTATCATTCGATTCCGGTCGCCACCCGGCCGCGCCGCCTCGTGACGGGCCGGGTGGCGACGGACCCGGGCCCGGTCTGTGCCGTCTGCGCGCGGGCGGAACTGGACGCGGCGGAGGCCGAGATGCTGGCCGCGCTCGACTGGCCCACCCCGCCCGAGGCGCTGCCGCATGCGATGATCCAGACGGCGCGCGATCTCTGCCCGCGCTGCCATCTAACCCTCGTCGCGGACGCCGCCTGAACTGCAGGTTCAGCGCGGGCAGGGCCCGGTGCGGAACGTGCCGTCGCCGACCGCATAGGCGCACTGGCCGGTTTGCTGGTTGCGGGCCACCAGCGTGCCGGCGGCCGCGCCCGCGAGCGCCCCGACGATGCGCCAGTTGCGGTCGTCGGTCAGCAGCGAAGCCGTCACCAGACCGGCCGCGGCCCCGGCGACGCCGCCGGCAAGCTGCCGTTCCTGCTCGGTAAGGGGCCCGCAGGCGGACAGCAGCAGGGCGCCGGCACAGCCGAGGGCGATGGTCGTATTGCGCATGGTTTCCTCCTTGAGCTACGACTCGACTGCGACCCTAGCAGCCGCGCCTGCGCCTGTCGCGGCCCAAGGCCCCGAAAGTGGGCGACGGACTGCCGATTCGGCGCGACAGCCTCGGCTTGAGAGCCGGGCCAGGGTTGCCGGCGCGCGGCGGCTGCGCGGCCCGGCCTTGCCGTTTTCCGCCCGCTGCGGTTGAAGGGTCGGATGACGGTGTCCACCCCGACCGACGTTGCCGCCCGCGCCGCCCGGCCCGTGGCCGGCATCCTGTGGATGGTGCTCACCGGCCTCTGCTTCGTGGCGGTCACCGGCATCGTCAAGCATGTCGGGCAGGACATGCCGGCCTCGCAGGCGGCCTTCCTGCGCTTCCTGCTGGGGCTGGTCTTCTTCCTGCCCGTGCTGCCCGCGCTGCTGCGCCTGCGGCTCGACCGGAGGGGCTGGCAACTCTTCGGCGCGCGTTCGGCCCTGCATGTGGTGGCGGTGATCCTGTGGTTCTATGCGATGACCCAGATCCCGGTCGCCGAAGTCACCGCGATGAACTATCTCGCGCCGGTCTATGTCACCCTCGGTGCGGCGCTGTTTCTGGGCGAGAAGCTGGCGGCGCGGCGGCTCCTCGCGGTGGCGGCGGGGCTTCTCGGCGTGGTGATCATCCTGCGGCCCGGTTTCCGCGAAGTCTCGCCCGGGCATCTGGCGATGCTGGGCACCGCGCTCTTCTTCGGGGCGTCCTACCTGATCGCCAAGCGGCTGTCGGACCGCTATGACGCGGCCATGGTGGTGGCGGTGCTGTCGGTGATGGTGACGGTGGGGCTGGCGCCCTTCGCCGCCGCGGTCTGGGTGACGCCGACGCTGCCGCAGCTCGGCTGGCTCTTCCTTGTGGCGGGCTTCGCCACCGCAGGGCATTATGCAATGACCCGGGCCTTCGCTGCCGCGCCAGTGACGGTGACGCAGCCGGTCACCTTCCTTCAACTGATCTGGGCCACCCTGCTGGGCGCCATCGTCTTCTCCGAGCCGGCAGACGGCTGGGTCGTCCTCGGCGGCGCGATCATCCTCGCTTCGGTCAGTTTCATCACCTGGCGCGAGGCCCAGCTGCGCCGCCAGCGGATCACCCCGGCGCCTGAGGCCACCAAGCTCTAGTCGCCCGCGCCTGCCTCGGCGGCCATCCGCGCCTTGAGTGCCTCCAGATCCTCCGCGCTCCATCCGGGCTCCTCGGTCAGCGCGGCCCAGGCGTCGAGGTAGTGCGGAAAGGCATAGGTATGGCCATGCCCGAGCGGCGGGGCCACGGCCGTCATCACGTCGATGCCCAGCTGCAGGAAGGTCACCACCGGGATCCAGCGCAGGTCGGGCGAGACGTCGGGCCCGCGCGGCCCCACCAGCCACTCCGGCCGGCGCCACAGCGCTTCCGGCTCGAAGAAGACGATCGCATCGCTGGCATACTGCAGATAGGCGATGCGGAAGGGTCCCCACGGCGCCTCGGCCGCGTCGAGGTGGTCCTCCTGCGAGGTAAAGCGGATCACCGAGCCGTCGCGCCAGCGCGGCAGCCAGGCCGGCGTGTCGGGATTGCGCTGGCGGGTGACCGCGCTCCAGGTGCGGCTGGGGAAGGGCGGGCCGGCCCAGAGCGCCCCGTCATAAGGATCGGCGATCACCTGGAACTGGTCGTGGCTGAGGTCGGAGTTGAAGGCGCCGAGGCTGAGCCCGTTCAGCCACAGCCGCGGCCGCGTCTCGGGATCGAGCTCGCGCCAATAGTCGTAGACGGCGGCGAACACGGCCCGCGCCGTCTCGATGCCCATCCGCGGCTCGGTAAGGAGCGCGATCCAGCTGGCCACATAGGAATACTGCACCGCCACCGTCGCCACGTCGCCGCGCATGAGCAGCTCCAGCGCCTGCTGGCCCTCGGGGTCGACCCAGCCGGTGCCGGTCGGCGTGGCGATCACCAGATGACTGCGCTCGAAGGCGCCGATGCGGATCAGCTCGGCCAGCGCCAGCGCGGCGCGGGCCTCTTCGTCCGCGGCCGAGTTCAGCCCGACATAGACGCGCAGCGGCTCCAGCGCATCGCCGCCGGTGAGTTCGGCGATCCGGGCCGCGTCGGGCGGGTCGGCGATGAAGGCGCGGCCCTGCCGGCCGAGCCCGGCCCAATCGATGAGCGAGTCCGGCGATCCGGTCTTGAGTGGGTCCTCCGGGCGCGGGCTTTCGGGGTCCATCAGCGCGTCGAGCCGGGCGTAGGAGGCATCGAATGTGGCCAGCGCGCTGCGGACCACCAGCCCGTTGCCGATGCTCCAGAAGATCAGCGCCGTCAGCACCACCGCCAGCAGCACGGCCTGCGGTGTCGGCAGGTGCCGGGCGAGGCGGCGGGCCAGCACCCGCCCGGTTGCCCGGATCAGCAGCGCGAGGAGATAGAGGAGCAGGAACACCGCGATGGCGACGCCGGCGATGGTGAAGGGGTGCACCGTTTCCACCGGCGGCAGGCCCATCAGCGCCCGCAGCCCGTCCTGCCAGTGCGCGGCGCGCCAAAGCGCCAGCGCGGCGATCACCGCGCAGAGGGCGGCGAGGCCGGTGCGCAGCCGCCAGCGGAGCCGGCCCCGCGGTTCGGGCAGCTGCAGCGCCTGCCAGCCGCTGCGCAGCAACACGCCGAGCCCGTAGCCGGCGGCGAGGCTGAGCCCGCCGAGCAGCCCCTGCAGCGTGCCCGCCCGGGGAACCAGGCTCGGCGTGAGCGCGGCGGCGAAGAACAGCGTGCCCAGGATCAGCCCGGTGGCGCTGAAGGTGGGCATGTGCCGGGCGAGTGCGGTTGGGATCATGATGGCCTCCTGCGCTCCGGAGCCTGCGGACGCACCGACGCGGCGTCAAGCCCGGGCCGGGCCGGGCATCCCGTCGCCGGCCGCGAGACGGGCCTCCGCCTGTGGTCCGCGCTGGGGGTCGATCAGGGCGGCGAGCACGCTGTCCTCGGTGACCCGCCCGAGCGGCCGGCCATCCGGGCCGATCACTGTCAGCGGGCCGCCGTCGCCGCGCAGGCGCTGCATCAGACCCCGGATCGGCATGTCGGCGGGCACCTCGCCGGAGGTCGTGCCGGCGTCTTCGGGGGCCAGGGCATCGGCGGCGGTGAGCACGCCGAGCGGGTTCATGTTGGCGACGAAATCGGCGACATAGTCGCTCGCCGGGGCCGAATAGATGTCCTTCGGCGTGCCGCACTGGATGATCCGGCCGCCTTCCATGATGGCGATGCGATTGCCCAGCTTGAACGCCTCGTCGAGGTCGTGGCTGACGAAGACGATCGTGCGCCGCAGGCGCTTCTGAAGCTCCAGAAGCTCGTCCTGCAGCCGGGTGCGGATCAGCGGATCGAGCGCCGAGAAGGGCTCGTCCATCAAAAGGATCGGCGCCTCGGTGGCGAAGGCCCGGGCCAGCCCGACGCGCTGCTGCATGCCGCCCGAGAGCTGGCCGA
>PUNI01000404.1 GCA_003551745.1 Paracoccaceae bacterium
CATAGTCGAGGGCGAGGACCGGCTGCCCGGCGTAGAGCCCCGCACTGACCGCCGCCACGTGATCGGTGATGGGGTCCGCCGTCAGCACCCCGGCGGTCAGCATGCGGTTGACCGCCAGTCGCAAAGCCACCCAGCCGCCGGTGATTGCGGCGCAGCGCGTGCCGCCATCCGCCTGCAGCACATCGCAATCCACGGTGATCTGGCGCTCGCCCAGGGCCGAGCGGTCCACCGCCGCGCGCAACGCCCGCCCGATCAGCCGCTGGATCTCCACCGTGCGCCCCGACTGCTTGCCGCTGGCCGCCTCGCGCCGGTTGCGCGTGGTGGTGGCCCGGGGCAGCATCCCGTATTCCGCCGTCACCCAGCCGAGCCCGGTGTTCTTCAGAAACGGCGGCGTGCGCTCCTCCACCGACGCCGTGCACAGCACCTGCGTGTCGCCGAGGCGGATCAGGCAGGAGCCCTCCGCGTGTTTGGTCACGCCGGTCTCGATCGATACCCTGCGCAGACCGTCCAGCTGCCGTCCCGATGGCCGCATGACGCCCCCTCTTGCGATGACCGCGCCACATAGAGGACCGGGCGGCCGGGACACAAGCCCGATTGACGCAAATGCCTGCATCCCCATATCTGAAGCTCGACGGGGAGCGATGATGCAGGATGCCGGCAAGGTTCTTTCGGAGCTGAACGACCGCTCGCGTGAGGTCTTCCGGCGCGTTGTCGAGGGCTATCTCGAATCCGGCGATCCGGTTGGCTCGCGCACGCTCAGCCGCAGCATGACGGAGAAGATCTCCGCCGCCACGATCCGAAACGTGATGCAGGATCTCGAATTCCTCGGCCTGCTCGACAGCCCCCATGTGTCCGCCGGTCGGGTGCCCACCGAGATGGGCCTGCGGCTCTTCGTCGACGGGCTTCTGGAGGTCGGCGACGTCAGCGCGCAGGATCGCGATGCCCTCGACGCCACCCTCGGCGCGAACGACCCCGATGTGGCCGGCCTGCTGGATCGTGTCGGGAGCGCCCTCTCGGAGATAACCCGCAGCGCATCCGTGGTTCTCGCGCCGAAGCGCGAGGCCGAGATCCGGCATATCGAGTTCGTCAGCCTCGCGGCAGACCGGGCTCTGGTGGTTCTGGTCTTCGCGGACGGCCATGTCGAAAACCGCATCTTCATGCCGCCGCCGGGGCAGACGCCCTCGTCGCTGCGTGAAGCCGCGAACTTCCTCAACGCCATCGCCGAAGGCCGCACCCTGTCGGACTTGCGCCGCCGGGTCGGCCGGGAGATCACGCGGCGGCGCCAGGAGATCGATGCGCTGGCCCGGGACCTCGTCGAAAGCGGGTTCGCCACCTGGGAAAACGAGGGCGAACCCCACGAGCGGCTGATCGTGCGCGGCCAGGCAAACCTGATCTCGGCCGCCGGCGCCGTCGAGGAACTCGACCGGATCCGCCTGCTTTTCGACGACCTGGAACGCAAGCGCGACATCGCCGAGTTTCTCCAGCTTGCCGAGACCGGCGATGGCGTGCGGATCTTCATTGGCTCCGAGAACAAGCTTTTTTCGCTGACGGGTTCCTCTCTGGTCGTCTCTCCATATATGAACGCCGAGCAACGGGTGATCGGCGCGGTCGGGGTGATCGGGCCGACGCGACTGAATTACGGCCGCATCGTGCCCGTCGTGGACTATACCGCCCAGCTGGTGGGCCGCCTGCTGGGTGATCGCGGTTGCAGCTAGGCCGCCGTGGCGCGGAATTGCAGAGGACGAAGATGTCAGAAGCACGCAAGCAGGACGCATGGACCGAGCCATCCGAGACGGCCCCGGCCGAGGGGATCGGGGAGCAGCCGGCGCCGGATACCACGACGGAGCCCGAGGACCACGACCTCGAGGCCCTGCTGGTGGCGCTGGAAACCGAGCGCGACGAGCTGCGCGACCGGTTGATGCGCGCCCTCGCCGATGCCGAAAACAGCCGCAAGCGGGCCGAGCGCGACCGGCGCGAAGGGCTGATGTATGGCGGCGCCAAGCTCGCCCGCGACATCCTTCCCGTCTACGACCACCTGTCGCGTGCGCTCGAGGCCGTCGACGACGAGATCAAGGCCAACTCGGCCGGGCTCTACGAGGGCATCGATCTCACCCTGCGTGAACTGGTCAACGTGCTGGCAAAGCATGGCGTGGAGCGGATCATGCCGCAGCCCGGCGATCCGTTCGATCCCCACCTGCACCAGGCGATGTTCGAGGCCCCGGTACCCGATTTCCAGGCTGGTCAGATCATCCAGGTGATGGGCGCAGGTTTCCGCATGCACGACCAGCTTCTGCGCCCCGCCCATGTCGGGGTGTCCTCCACCCCGAGCGGCTGATCAGCCGCGCTCCCGAGACAGAATCGCCTTGAGTTCGTAGACAAGTTCCAGCGCATCGCGCGGGCTCAGCAGGTCGGGGTCGGTGCCGGCGAGACGTTGCTCGACGGCCGAGACCGCCGGAGTGGGGTCCGTCCGGGCCGCGGCCGAGAACAGCGGAAGGTCGTCGATCAGGGCCTGCGGGCGCGCGCGACCCTCGCGCTCGCCCCGCTCCAGCGCCTCCAGAACCACCCGCGCCCGCTCGATGACGGCAGGCGGCAGCCCGGCGAGACGGGCCACCTGCACGCCATAGGACCGGTCGGCCGCGCCGCGCCGTACCTCGTGCAGGAAGACCACCTCGCCCTGCCATTCCTTCACGGCCAGGGTGGCGTTCGCGACCCCGTCGAGGCGATGCGAGAGCGCAGTGAGCTCGTGATAATGCGTCGCGAAGAGCCCGCGGCAACGGTTGATCCCGTGCAGGTGCTCGAGCGTCGCCCAGGCGATCGAGAGCCCGTCCCAGGTGGCGGTGCCGCGGCCGATCTCGTCGAGGATGACCAGGGCACGGTCGTCGGCCCGATTCAGGATCGCGGCGGTCTCGACCATCTCGACCATGAAGGTCGACCGGCCGCGGGCCAGATCGTCGGCCGCGCCGACCCGGCTGAAGAGCTGGCTGACCAGCCCGATCCGCGCCGCGCGCGCCGGCACGAAGCTGCCGATCTGGGCCAGCACCGCGATCAGGGCGTTCTGGCGCAGGAAGGTGGATTTTCCACCCATGTTCGGGCCGGTGACCAGCCACAGCGCCGCCGACCCGTTCTCGGCCGTCAGATCGCAGTCATTGGCCACGAAGCCCTTGCCCTCGCGGCGCAGCGCGCGCTCCACAACCGGATGGCGACCCGCCTCCACGTGGAAAGCCCGGCTGTCGTCGACCGCCGGCGGGCACCAGTCCTCGGCGGCGGCGAGGTCGGCAAGCCCGGCGGCGACGTCGATCTCGGCGAGGGCCGCCGCCGCCTGGCCGATCGCGCCTGCGGCGTCGAGAACCGCGCTCCGCAGGCTCTCGAATATGCGCTTCTCGATCTCCAGTGCACGGGCACCGGCGTTCAGGATGCGGCTTTCGATCTCGGCGAGATCCGCTGTGGAGAACCGCAGCGCGTTGGCCGTGGTCTGGCGATGGCGGAACGTCTCGTTGAGGGGCGGCGCCAGCATCCGCTCGGCATGGGTGGCGGTGGTCTCGACGAAATAGCCCAGAACGTTGTTGTGCCGCAGTTTCAGCGAGGAGATGCCGGTCATCTCGGCATATTCGGCCTGCATGCGGGCGATCACGCCGCGGCCCTCGTCGCGCAGCTCGCGCGCCGCGTCGAGCGCGCCGTCATGGCCGGGTGCGACGAAGCCGCCGTCGCGGGCCAGAAGCGGCGGTGTCGCGACCAGCGCGCCGTCGAGCAGATCCACCAGCCCCGAATGGCCCGAGAGGCTCTGCGCGGCCGCCGCAAGCTGCTGCGGCACCTCTCCCGTCAGCAGTGCGGCGAGCGCCTCGGCCTGCGCGAGACCGTCGCGCAGTGCCGCCAGATCGCGCGGGCCGCCCCGCTCAAGCGCCAGCCGTGACAAGGCACGGTCGATGTCGGGCACCTTGCGCAGAAGCGCGCGCAGCCGCTCGCGCAGATCGCTGTCGGCATGCAGCGCCGCCACCGCCGCCTGCCGGGCGCGGATCTCGGCCAGATCCCGCGAGGGCGC
>PUNI01000223.1 GCA_003551745.1 Paracoccaceae bacterium
AGCGACTGAACGCCGTGCCGCATCCGCGGGACCCGCGATGCGTCAGGCCCGAAGCAGCGCCCTGAGATCGGTTCCGGGATCGTCCAGCGCTGCCGGGTCCGGGCTCCGGCCGGCCTCCAGAAGCCGCTTGCCGACCATGTAGGCGCGCGGGTCGTTCATGGCGTCCACGGCGAGCAGATGTGGTCCGGCGAAATACCAGTGGCTGCGTCCGCCCGAGGCCTCGTCGCGCACCACGATCCGGTCATGGCCCGCGCCCAGCCCGGCGATCTGCAGCTTCACGTCGTACTGGTCGGACCAGAACCAAGGGACGGGGGCGTAAGGCTGCCCCGCGCCCAGCATGTTCGCGGCCACGGTCTCGGCCTGGTCGATGGCGTTCTGCACGCTCTCCAGCCGCAGCCGACCGCCAGCATGGGGGCTGGAATGGGGGCCGGCATGGGGGAAGGACGCGCAATCGCCCGCCGCCCAGATCGCCGGGTCGGAGGTCCGGCCCTCGGCATCGACGGCGATGCCGTTGTCGAGCGCGAGCCCCGCCGCCGCGGCCAGCCGGATGTCGGGATCGATGCCGATGCCGGCGATCACCGCGTCGCAGGCGATCCGCCGGCCGTCGGCAAGCTCGGCGCCGACCACGCGCCCCGCCGCCCCTGTCAGATGCGCCAGCGCGACCCCCTCGTGGATCCTGACGCCGCGCCCCTTGTGCAGCGCCCGGAACCAGGCGGCCGTCTCGGCGCAGGCGACCCGGGCAAGCAGGCGCGGCGCGGCCTCGATCAGCGTCACCTCCATGCCGCGCGTCGTGGCCACCGCCGCCGCCTCGAGCCCGATGTAGCCGCCGCCGACGACCAGCAGTCGCCGCCCCGGCTCGATCTCCGGCGCGATCGCATCAGCATCCGCGAGGCCCCGGACGACATGCACCCCGTCCAGCTCGCCGCCGATCTCTGCCGGCAGACGACGGGGCACGGCGCCGGTGGTCAGCGCAAGCTGTGCGTAGGGGATCCGCTCGTCGCCGATCAGCACCGCCTTCCCCGCCCGGTCGATGCCGGTCACCCGCGTCGAGACCCGCAGCGCGATGTCCTTCTCGGCATAGAAGCTCGCCGGCCGCAGGAACAGCCGCTCCAGCGCCATCTCGCCGGTGAGATACTTCTTGCTCAGCGGCGGGCGCTGGTAGGGCGGAACCGGCTCCTCACCGATCAGCGTCAGCGGCCCCTCGAAGCCGAGCGCGCGCAGTTTCGCCACCAGCGCCGCACCCGCCTGCCCCGCGCCCACCACCACGATGCCTGCCATGTCGCCCCTCGCCCTGCGCGCCTGCCGCTGGCCGCGCGCTGCGGTGCAGGCTATATCCCCGCCGGACAGGAACGCAATGCGAGGGAGAAGGTGCCATGGCGATAGCCGTCGGGGAGAGGATGCCGGAGGCAACCCTGGTGCGAATGGGCGCCGACGGGCCCGAGCAGGTGCAGCTGTCCGACCTTCTGCGGGGCCGCAAGGTGGTCGTGTTCGCCCTGCCCGGCGCCTTCACCGGCCCCTGCTCCACCGCGCATGTGCCGAGCTTCATCCGCACCGCCGACGACTTCCGCGCCAAGGGTGTCGAGGAAATCATCTGCATTTCGGTCAACGACCCCTTCGTGCTGCATGCCTGGGGCGAGGCGACGGGTGCCGCCGCGGCCGGCATCACAATGCTGGGCGACGCCGATGGCAGCATGACGAAGGGCCTCGGGCTCGACTTCACCGCGCCGCATCTGGGGCTGGTGGGCCGCTCCAACCGCTATGCGGCGCTGGTCGAGGACGGGGTCATCGCCGTGGCCAACGTGGATGCACCGGGCGTCTGCGAGATCTCCACCGGCGAGAAGCTGCTCGAGCGTGTCTGAGCCGCTGCACGAGGGCCTGCGCCTGCCGAACGCGCGCTTCCTTCGCATCGGCGAAGACGGCCTCGAGACCGTGGAGCTGGCGCCGCTCCTCGCCGGGCGGCGGGTGGTGATCTTCGCCGTCCCCGGGGCCTTCACGCCGACCTGCGATGCGGCGCATCTGCCGAGTTTCGTGCGCACGGCCGACGCCTTCCGCGCTGCTGGCGTCTCCGACATCCTCTGCATCTCGGTCAACGATCCGCATGTGATGCGCCGCTGGGGCGAGGCGGCCGGCGCGCCGGCGGCCGGCATCCAGATGCTCGCCGATGCGGACGCAAGCTTCACCAAGGCGGTCGGGATGGCCTTCAGCACCCCGGACTCGGGGTACTTCGACCGCTCGCGGCGCTACGCGATGCTGGTCGAGGATGGTGTGGTCATCGCCCTCAATGTCGAGGAACGGCGGGGCGTCTGCGAGATCTCGGCCGGCGAGACGCTGCTGGCACGGCTTTCCGCCAGCGCCGCCTGAGGCTGCCGCCGGGCCAAGTGGTCGCGACGATGTGACGGTGGGCGTCGCAAAAATCGCGTCCTGGCAGTCGTCTGCGCCGCCGCGAGCTTTGCCTTTGCCCGGCGCCGGGCCATATTGACGCGGGCGGCGCAGGAGCCGCGGGAGCGGAAAGCGGCCCGATGGCCTGGTGGAAGCAGATTGTCCTGTCCCTGATGGTCGCCATCCTCGCCCTGGGGACATGGGTGGCGTTCGTGCCGGCGGCGCGGCCCGTACTCGAGAGGACGGGCATCTGGGCGCCGCTCGAAACCGTCGGAGTGTTCGCGGTGATGGAGCGCATCGGGCTGGGGCCGGCCGGCGACAACGCTGACGCCCGGGGCACACCGGGCGGCCCGCCGGGCGGCTTTGGCGCTGGCGCGCCCACCGTCACCGTCGCCGAGGTCGTGGCGGCCGACCGCACCGACCTCGTGACCGCGATCGGAACCGGGCAGGCATTGCGCAGCGTGACCGTGACGCCGGAGGCGAACGGACGCCTCGCCGAAGTGCTCGTCCAACCCGGCCAGCTGGTGGAGGCCGAGGACGTGATCGCCCGGCTCGATTCGGACTCCGAGCGGATCGCGCTCGACCGGGCGCGCATCGCGCTCGAGGACGCGCGCGACACCCTGGAGCGGCGGCAGCGGCTGCAGGGGACCGGCGGCGCCACCGAGGTGCAGATCCGCGAGGCAGCGCTTGCCGTCCGCAATGCCGAACTGGCGGTGGAGGAAGCCGAACTCGACCTGCGCCGGCGCGAGATCCGCGCGCCGATTGGCGGTGCGATCGGCTTCCTGCCGGTCGAGGCGGGCAATCTCGTCGGCAACACAACCGAGATCACCCGCATCGACGACCGCTCCTCGCTGCTCGTCGAGTTCCTGGTCCCCGAGCGCTATGTCGGACGCGTGCGGGAAGGAACCGAACTGACGGCGCGGCCGCTCGCGCGCAACGGTCTGGCGCTGGAAGGCCGGGTGCGGGCGCTCGATAACCGGGTGGATGCCACGTCCCGCAGCCTGAGCGTTCAGGCCGAGATCGAGAACCCCGACGACATGCTGCGCGCCGGCATGGCGTTTGCCATCGAGGTCGCCTTTTCGGGCGAGGTTATGCCGGGGGTCGACCCGCTTGCGGTCCAGTGGAACCGCGACGGCGCCTTCGTCTGGGCGCTGCGCGACGGCCGGGTCGAGCGCGTTCCCGTGCGGCTGGTGCAGCGGCGCGACGACGTCGTGCTCGTGCAGGCCGATCTGGAACCCGGCGAGTCCGTGGTGCGCGAGGGCGTGCAGCTGCTGCGGCCCGGGCTCGAGGTCGAGGTGCGCGGTGCGGCCGGCGCCGAGGCCCTGGCGTCGGACAGCTAGGGGCATCCGCCATGAGCAAGCAGGAAGACACCCCGCAGGACGCCTCGCAGGAAGGCCCCGCCGGATCCGCGGCCGCCGCCGACAGGCGGCAGCGCCAGGAGGCCGATCCGGCCGCCGTGACCCTGGAGGAGGGGCTGGCGCTGGTGGCCGCGAAGGCCGGGGCGAAGGGAAAGGGCCGCAAGGCCGCGACGTCGAAGGCGGGGGCGACGAAGGCCGGCACGACGAAGGCGGGGGCGGCGAAGAAGGCCTCGGGCAAGGCGGCGACGGGCCGGGCGGGTTCGGGCAAGGCGGATGGCAAGGCCGGGGCGCGCGCGGCACC
>PUNI01000367.1 GCA_003551745.1 Paracoccaceae bacterium
GCAGCCGCATGGTCATCACCGGCGACCGCAGCCAGGTGGACCTGCCGCGCGGCGTCACCTCGGGGCTGGCCGAGGCCGAACGTATCCTGACCGGGGTGAAGGGCGTGTCGTTCAGCTATTTCACCGCCTCCGACGTGGTGCGCCACCCGCTGGTCGCGCGGATAATCGAGGCCTATGAACGCGATGACGCCGCCCCTCGTTGAGGTGGTGATCGAGGATCCGCGCTGGCATCCGCTGGCGCTCGATGGCCTGGCGGAGCAGGCGGCGCGGGCGGCTCTGGCCGCCGCGGAGCTGGCGCCGGAGGGCTTCGAGATCGCGCTGCTGGCCGCGTCGGATGCGCGCATCGCCGAGCTGAACGCGGCCTTCCGGGGGCGCGGGGGGGCGACCAACGTGCTGTCCTGGCCCGCCGTGGAGCGCGCCGCGCCATCCGAGGGCGCACCGCCGACGCCACCCAGGCCCGGCCGCGCGGACGATCCCGAGAGCCTGGGCGACATCGCGCTGGCCTTCGAGACCTGCGCGCGCGAAGCCGCCGAGGCCGGCAAGCCGTTCGATCAGCACCTGCTGCATCTGGTCGTTCATGGAACCTTGCATCTGCTGGGCTATGACCACCAGCGCGACGGGGATGCCACCTTGATGGAGTCGCTGGAAACGGCGGCCCTTGCAGAGCTGGGGGTTCCCGACCCATATCAGGAGGCGGCCCGCGACCGAATCGCATGACGGCCGTACTTACGGACAGGAGCCATGGGCGACAGCGAAGGCGGATCTAGTGCGGCGCGGCGCGCGCCGGATCCGGAGGACAACGGGCAGCGCGGCCTCTTCGGCCGCCTCATCGGGGCCTTCAACCCCTCAGACAGCGAGGACGAGGCGCGGGCGCGCGACAGTCGCGTGGTGGCGCTGGGGCTGGCCAGCCTGCGGCGGCTGCGCCTCGAGGATGTGGCCGTGCCCAAGGCCGAGATCGTGGCCGTGCCCGTCGACATCGACCGGGCCGAGCTGATCGCCACCTTCCGCGAGAGCGGCTTTTCCCGCCTGCCGGTCTTCGAGGAGACGCTCGACCGGCCGCTGGGGCTGCTCCTGCTGAAGGATCTGGCGCTGAAATACGGCTTCAACGGCCATCACGACTTCGATCTGCGCGGGCTCCTGCGCCCGCTGATCTATGCGCCGCCGTCGATGCCGCTGGCCGCGCTGTTGCAGCGCATGCAGAACGAGCGCACCCACATGGCGCTCGTGATCGACGAATACGGCGGCGTCGACGGGCTGGTGACCATCGAGGATCTCATCGAGCAGGTGGTTGGCGAGATCGACGACGAACACGACATCGCCGAAGAGGGCTACTGGACGCGCGAGAAGCCCGGCTGCTGGCTGGTGCAGGCCCGCGCGCCGCTCGAGGAGTTCGAGGAGGAGCTGGGCGAGCAGCTCGTCGAGGGCGAGGACCGCGACGAGATCGACACGCTGGGCGGGCTCGTCTTCATGCTGTCGGGCCGGGTGCCGGCGCGCGGCGAGGTGATCCGCCACCGGGGCGGGGTGGAATTCGAGGTGATCGAGGCCGACCCGCGCCGGATCAAGCGCCTGCGCGTGCGCCGGCCCGAGGCGGTCGCCGCGCCGTCATGACGGGTGCCGGCGGCACGGCCGCCGCGCCGCCGGGCCGCCTGCGGCGGCTTCTGGCCGGCGCGCGGCAGGCCGGTTCGCGGCGGATGTGGATGGCGGCCGGGCTGGGTGCGCTGGCAGCCGCCGGGCAGGCGCCGCTGGGGCTGTGGTGGCTGGCCTTTCCGGCGCTCGCCGGGCTTCTGGCGCTGATCGCGGCGGCGCCGGGCTGGCGGGCGGCGGCCTGGCTGGGCTGGGCCGGGGGCGCGGGGCATTTCGCCGCGGCGCTGTTCTGGATCGTGGAGCCCTTCCTCGTCGATCCGGCGCGGCACGGCTGGATGGCGCCCTTCGCGCTCGCCGCGATGGCCGGGGGGCTCGCGCTGTTCTGGGGGGCGGCGGCCGGGCTCGGCCACGGGCTGGGCACGGGCCGGCTGCGGGTGCTCGCCGTCGCGCTGGCCCTGGCGGCGGCGGAACTGGCGCGTGGGCATGTGCTCACCGGCTTTCCCTGGGCGCTGGCGGGCCATATCTGGCTCGACACGCCGCTGGCGCAGCTGGCCGCGCTGGTCGGCGCCTCGGGGCTGACGACGCTGACGCTGCTGCTCGCCGCGCTGCCGGCCTCGGTGCGCAGCCCGGGGCAGGGGGCGGCGGCGCTGGCGCTGGTGGCGGCGGTGGGGGCGGCCGGCTGGCTCTGGGGCGCGGCGCGGCTCGACCGGGCGGCGGATTGGGCCGAAGAGCCGGTGCAGTTGCGCCTGGTGCAGCCCAACGCGCCGCAGCATCTGAAATGGCGGCCCGATCTCGCCTGGGTGTTCTTCGAACGCCAGCTCAATCTCTCCGCCCTCCCCGCCGCGCCGGCGCCCGACCTCGTGATCTGGTCGGAGACGGCCATCCCCTGGCTGCTGGAAGAGGCCGGCCCGGCCCTGCCCCTGATCACCGACGCCGCGGGCGGCGTGCCGGTGGTGCTGGGCGTGCAGCGGCTGGAGGAGGGGCGCTTCTTCAACGCGCTGACCGTGCTCGATGCCGAGGGCCGGCCCGGCGCCATCTATGACAAGCACCATCTGGTGCCCTTCGGCGAGTTCATCCCCTTCGGCGAATGGCTCGCCGGCACGCCGGTGGGCGGGCTCGCCGGGCAGGCGCTGGCGGGCTACAGCCCCGGGCCCGGCCCGATGCTGATCGACCTCGGGCCGGCCGGCCGGGTGCTGCCGCTGATCTGCTACGAGGCGGTCTTCCCCCGGCATCTGCGCGCCACCGAGCGGCCCGACTGGGTGCTGCAGCTGACCAACGACGCCTGGTTTGGCCGCGCGGCGGGGCCGTACCAGCACCTCGCCCAGGCACGGTTCCGGGCCATCGAGCAGGGCCTGCCGCTGGTGCGGGCCGCCAACACGGGCGTCTCGGCGGTGATCGATCCCATGGGCCGTCTCACCGCCGATCTGGGGCTCGGCCGCAGCGGGGTGGTGGACGCCGCGCTGCCCGCCGCGGGCGCGGTCACGCCCTTTGCACGCAGCGGCGAGGGCCCGCTGGCGCTGCTGCTCGCGCTGGCGCTGGGGGCCCTGTCGCTGCGCCGGTGGCGGGCGATTGACCTCGCCCCGGCGCGGGGATAAGGACCCGCACCGAACCGTCACAACGGCTTCCTGGCGTGGCGGGGATACCCCAACGGAGCGCACTCCTCATGCCACGCGAGAATTACGTCTTCACCTCCGAGTCGGTCTCGGAGGGCCACCCCGACAAGGTCTGCGACCGGATCTCGGATGCCGTCCTCGATCATCTGCTGGCCGAGGATCCGGCGGCACGGGTGGCCTGCGAGACCTTCGCCACCTCGGGGATGGTGGTGATCGGCGGCGAGATCGGCCTGCCCGACCGCGACAACCGCGCCGGCAGCGAGCGGCTGAAGGACGTGATGGGCCGGATCGGGCAGATCGCCCGCGACTGCATCCGCGACATCGGCTACGAGCAGGAGAAGTTCCACTGGAACACCTGCCATGTGCTGAACTTCCTGCACGAGCAGTCGGTGCACATCAGCCAGGGCGTGACCACCGGTGGCGCCGGCGATCAGGGCATCATGTTCGGCCATGCGGTGGACGAGACGCCCGAACTGATGCCGGCGCCGATCCAGTATGCCCACAAGATCCTGCGCCGGCTTTCCGAGGCGCGCAAGGCCGGCGACACGCCGGATCTGCGGCCCGACGCGAAGTCGCAGCTCTCGATCCGATATGAGGGCGGCCGGCCGGTGGAGGTGACCGAGCTCGTGCTGTCGACCCAGCACGCGCATGAACACCAGACCAGCGACCAGATCCGGGCCATCGTGGAGCCCTATGTGCGCGCGGTGCTGCCCGAGGGCTGGATCACCGAGCGGACGATCTGGCACGTCAACCCCACCGGCAGCTTCGTCATCGGCGGGCCGGACGGCGACGCCGGGCTGCCGGGGCGCAAGATCATCGTCGACACCTATGGC
>PUNI01000028.1 GCA_003551745.1 Paracoccaceae bacterium
GGCGGCACCCACCCACCCGCCCCGCCACCGGGGCGCGCGGGGGGCGACCGGCGCCAGCGCGGGACAGGCGTGCAGGCGGCCGGGCGCGGCCTTGGCGGTCACGCGTCGGCGGGCAGGATCAGGATCGCGCGGAAGTCGTTGACATTGGTGAGCGTGGGGCCGGTGACGAGTTGGTCGCCGAGGGCGGCGAAGAAGCCGTGGCTGTCGTTGCGCTCCAGCGCTGCGTCCGCGGCACGTCCGCGGCCGGCCGCGCGGGCCAGCGTGTCGGGGGTGGCGAACGCGCCGGCGACCTCGGCCGCGCCGTCCACCCCGTCGGTGTCACCGGCAAGCGCATAGGTTCCCGGGGCGCCCTCCAGCGCGCGCGCCAGCGCCAGCACGTATTCCGCGTTGGGCCCACCGATGCCCGCGCCGCGTCGGGTCACCGTCAGCTCGCCCCCCGACAGGATCAGCAGCGGCGCGTCGACGGGCGCCGCCGCGCGGGCGCGGATGGCATGCTCGACGGCGACCTCGCGTGCCTCGCCCTCCAGCGCGTCGCCGAGCAGCTCGACCTTGCAGCCGGCGCGCCGGGCGATCTCGGCGGCGGCGGCGAGCGACTGTGACGGCGCGGCGATGATCCGGGTCTCGCAGCTGGCAAGGCGCGGGTCGTCGGGCGCCAGCACGCCGGTGCGGCCGGCGAGCAGCGCGCCGACCGAGGCAGGCGGGAAGACGCCCCAGCGCCGCAGGATCGCCGCGGCCTCGGCCGGCGTCGAGGGATCGCCCACGGTGGGTGCGGAGCCGATGGCGGCGGGGTCGTCGCCCGGCACGTCGGAGATCAGCAGCGCCAGCATCCGCGCCGGGTGGGCGGCGGCGGCGAGCTGGCCGCCCTTGACCCGGCTGAGGTGCTTGCGCACCGCGTTCATCTGCCCGATCGGCGCGCCGGAGGCGAGCAGCGCTTCGGTGACCGCGCGCTTCTCGTCCAGGCTGACCTTTCCGGCCGGCGCGACCAGCAGCGCCGAGGCCCCGCCCGAGATCAGTGCGAGGACGGTATCCTCGGGCCCAAGCCCCTGCAGGAGTCCCAGCATCCGGGTTGTGGCGATCTCGCCGCGGGCGTCGGGCACCGGATGCGCGGCCGGAACGATCTCGATCCCCCGGGTCGGCCGCTCATGGCCGTCCCGGGTAATGACCAGCCCCTCGCAGGGGCCCCACACCGCCTCCAGCGCCTCGGCCATGCGCGCCGAGGCCTTGCCGGCGCCGACCGCCACCACCCGGCCCGCGGGGCGCGCCGGCAGCGCGGCGGGCACGACCCGCATGGGGTCGGCGGCGGCCACGGCGGCGTCGAAGAGCGCGCGCAGGAAGCCGCGGGGATCGGTGCGCGGATCGGGTGGCGGATCGGGCGCGGTGCCTTGGCTCATTCCTTGCGGCCGATCTTCGGCTCGGTGCCGGCGAGCAGGCGCGAGATGTTGGCGCGATGGGTCCAGAAGATCAGAAGCGCCATCACCGCCAGAACCGCGATCAGGTGGAAGGCGCCCCAGGCATAGGCCCAGAGCGGGGCTAGCGCGGCGGCGCCCAGGGCGCCGGCCGAGGAGAAGCGGGTGTAGCCGGCGACCGCGAGCCAGCTCGCGCAGGTGGCGATCCCCACCGCCGGCGACAGCGCCAGCGTGACGCCGAGGAAGGTCGCCACCCCCTTTCCGCCGGCAAGGCCGAGGAAGACCGGGAAGAGATGGCCGAGGAAGGCGCCGAGCCCCGCCGCTTGCGCCGCGTCCGGGCCGATGACGGCCGCCGCAAGCAGCACGGCCAGCACGCCCTTGCCGGCGTCGAGCAGGAGCGTGAGCGCGGCGGCGGCCTTGTTGCCGGTGCGCAGCACGTTGGTGGCGCCGATGTTGCCCGAGCCGATCTTGCGCAGATCACCCAGGCCGAAGGCGCGGGCGACCAGAACGCCCGCCGGGATCGAGCCGACGAGATAGCCGAAAAGCCCGGCGAGGCCGATCAGCCAGAGAGGGGTGTCGAGGGGCGGCATCGGCAGGCTCCTCAGGCGGGTTCGGGTGCGAGCGGTTCGGGGCAGACCGGCGCGCCGGCGATCCAGGTGCCCAGCACCCGGCCCTGCAGCCGGGCGCCGTCGAAGGGGGTGTTGCGCGACTTGGACCGCAGGGTGAAGCGGTCCAGAACGAACGGTGCATCGGGGTCGAACAGCACCAGATCGGCCGGCGCGCCCGGCGCAAGGGTGCCGCCGGGCAGGCCGAAGCGGCGCGCGGGGTTCAACGACATCGCCCGGAAGAGTTGGGCCAGGCCAAGCGCGCCGGCGTGGTAGAGCCGGAGCGCGGCCGGCAGCAGGGTTTCCAGGCCGACGGCGCCGGGGGCGGCCTCCTCGAAGGGCAGGCGTTTCGACTCCTCGTCCTGCGGCGTGTGCATCGTGCAGAGGATGTCGATCAGCCCGTCAGCCAGCGCCTGCACCATGGCCAGACGGTCGTCCTCGGACCTGAGCGGCGGGGTGAGCTTGAAGAAGGTGCGGTAGTCGCCGACGTCGAATTCGTTCAGGGTGAGGTGGTGGATCGAGACCCCGGCGGTGACGTCGAGCCCGTTTTCCCGCGCACGGGCGAGCGCCGGCAGGCTGCGGGCGCAGGTGATCTGGTCGGCGTGCCAGCGCGCGCCCGTCATCTCGACGAGCGCGAGGTCGCGGTCGAGCGCCATACGCTCTGCCATCGGCGACACCGCGGCGAGGCCCTTCAGCGAGGCGAACTTGCCCGAGGTGGCGCAGGCCCCGCGGGAAAGGCCCGGGTCCTGCGGGTGGCCGACCACGAGGCCGCCGAGGGACCGGGCGTATGTCATCGCGCGGGCAAGCACGCGGGTGTCGGCGACCACCCGGTCGGCATCGGTGAAGGCCACGGCGCCCGCGTCGGCGAGAAAGCCGATCTCGGTCATCTCGCGGCCCGCCCGGGCCTTTGTGAGGGCGGCCATGGGACGGATGTTGACAGGCGTCTCGGCGCGGGCGCGTCGGGTGACGAACTCCAGCACCTCGGGGCTGTCGATCGGCGGGTCGGTGTCGGGGCGGGTCACGAGGGTGGTCACGCCACCGGCGGCGGCGGCGAGGCCGGCGGAGCGGAAGCTCTCCTTGTGGCGCGCGCCGGGCTCGCCCACCAGCACGCCGACATCGACGATCCCGGGCGCCAGGCAGCGGTCGGCGCAGTCGATCACCTCGGCGCCGTCGGGCGGCGGCGCGTCGCGGCCCGCGATCCGGCCCTCGGCGACGATCAGGCTGCCGGGCGCCTCGGTGCCCGCCTCCGGGTCGATCAGCCGGGCGTTCACGAAGGCGCGGAGCCGGCTCATCCGGCCCTCCGCTTGGCGCGTTTTGCCTGCGCAGCCTCGATCTCGGCCACCAGCCCGGCGGGATCGGCGATGTGCTTCAGGAGATGCTTGTCGCCCGACCGGGTGACGATCTGCACATCGCCGAAGAGCCGGCGCACCGTCTCGATCTCCAGAAGCCCCACCGCCCGGCCGTCGGGCAGCAGCAGCCGCTGCGAGGTCAGCCACCAACGCGCCGAAAGCTGCTCGGAGGCCAGATAGGCGCCGCGGACCCCGATCGCCAGCGGGGCGCCGAGCGCGCCGATCGCCACATAGGGGCTGCCGATCGCCCAGAGCACGATGCCGAGCCCCGCCATGCCGATGAGCGCCAGAACCCCGTGGTCGCGCCAGTAGCGGCCGCGGTCCGATGCGATCTCGCGCAGCAGCTTCTCGCCCTTCTCGAGGGCCGGGCCGGGTGGCGGGCCGTCCATGCGGGTTGTGTAGCCGCGCCCGGTGCGCCGGCGCAAGCGCCGCCAGCCCGCTCAGCCGGTGCGGCGATGCCGCTGCAGGAGGCGCTGGACATGCGCGGCGTCGTCGATCAGCTCGAAGGCGACCACGTCGCCCGGTTGCAGCCGGCGGCCCAAAAGCAGCGCTGTGGTGGAGAGTGGGCGCGCCCGCAGCGCCACCACCACGCCACCGGGATCGCCGGGCAGCAGTTCGGCCGGCGACTCGGCGTTGTCGAGTGGGCAGGCGTCGA
>PUNI01000092.1 GCA_003551745.1 Paracoccaceae bacterium
CGGGATCACCGCCGCCGCTACCGATGTCCGAGACACCGGCCGGCGCTATCCGCTTGACCACGACCATGGGCGCCACCCGATCCTCGACCCCGGCCAACATGTCCTGCAGGGCGAACCGGAACGTCGAGCCAATCTGCTGGCCGCGCCACACGAGCCGCGCGTCGCCCGCCGCCTCTGGCCCCGACAGGATCACCCCGACGGCGGAAAACACTGCCTCGCACCGCAAGTCCGAGGCGGCCGTAAACGGCGTGAACGTCAGGCTCGCGACCGTCACCCACCCCGCGCCGGGGTCCAGCGTGTAGGAGGCCACGTCCGTCGCCCGCGTGACGGTAACTGCGCCCTCTTCCAGCTGCAGCGAGCCCACGGTGAGCGCGCCGATCTGCGCCGACGAGGTGATGATCTCCTCGGCAGCCAGCGCGTCTGCCGTGATCGCACCGGCCGCAATCTTCTCGGCGGTGATCGCGCCGTCCACGACCAGCTCGGCCGTGCTGCGCCGCTGGATGCGCGGGCGGGCGAACTCCACCGCGGTGACCGAGGCCGCGCCGCTTTTCTGCAGCCGCAGCTGCCCGTACCAGGCGCCCTCCGGCACGGTGACATTGCCGTTGATCCGAACCGGCGCCGAGGATTGCGTGCCGGCGACGAAAAGCTGGGTCGGGCTGTCCATGTCCGGGTTGTCAGCCACATGCAGCGTCAGGAACGCCCCCGCGCCACCGCTCCCCGCCGCCAGGCGCGCCGTCACCCCGACGCGATAGCGATCCCCCGGCCCCACGGGAAAGACCCGGCTGCGCACATGCGTCTGCATCGACGCGCTGCCTTCCAGCCGCAGCCGGCGATCCTGCGGCCAGCCAAGAGCGGCGCTGCCGTCGAGCGTTTGCCGGCTGCCCTGTCGAAGCTCCCACGCCGCGTCGTCCCGAAACAGCGGGTCGAGCGTGGGGCTTTCCGGGTCGGTGATCTGCAGCCGGCTCGCCGTGATGCCGCCCACCTCGATGTGCCGCGCGGCGACGGTGCCTAAGAGCAGTATGCGGTCGGCCTGCATGCGCAGCTCCGAGGCAGGCCCGTTCACCGGATCGTCGGCCGCCACCAGCTCCAGCCCGGCCGCGGCACCGCCGGCCCCGACGCGCAGCGTGTAGGTCGCCTCGGCATGTCCCTCCAGCGTCGCGATGGCGCTGCCCTGAGCCGTGACGGCCGACTCCACGTCGCCCACCGTCGCCGTCAGGCTCGACAGGCTGTCAGCCGTCGAGGTGATCGTGCCCTCGGCCGAGGTCACCCGCGCCTCGACTTCCTGCACCGCCTCGGCCGTGCCCTCGATGCCGTCCTCGGCGGTGTCCAGCCGCGCGCCCAGGGTCGTGATGTCGGCGGCCAGCGCTTCGTCGCCGCTCGCCCGCGCCAGGCTCTCGCTGAGCACGGCCGCGGCGGTCTGCTCCTGCTGCGCGGCCAGGGCCAACCGGGCGGTCGCCTCGGCCTCCAGCCCGTCGGAAATGCGCGCGGCGATCTGCTGCTGCGCGACTGCGGCCGTCTCCCGCAGGGCCGTCCGGTCGCTCCAGGCATCCAGCAGAGCGCCCAGCGTCAGCGCGCCGGCCGCGTCGATCTCGTCGAACTGCCGCCGCGTCGCGGCGACCGTCTGGGTGATGGCCGGGGCGTCGAGCGACTCCAGCACGATCTCGGCGCTGCCCAGCCGCGCATCCACATCGTCGAGCGAATCCGTGGTCGCGCGGAGCGCCAGTTCCCCCTCCGCGCTGTCGAGCCGCGCCGTCACGCTGCTCATGGTCACGAGCGCGCCCTCGACCGTCAGCGTCTCCGACAGCAGGTCGATGGTGCCGGCGACCGCCGACAGCTCGACCTCGACATTCGTGACCCGCAGGTCCAGATCGTCGAGGATCGGGATCTGGGTCGGGTCGAGCACCGCCTCCGAAATCGCGGCGTTCACCTCGGCCATCGTCGCCCGCAGCGCGACCTCCCCGGCCAGCCCGTCGACGGTGATCTCGGCCGCGCTCACCCGGTCGTCGAGGCGCGCCAGGCCTTCGATGCGCACCAGCCCGCTGTCGGGCTCCACCAGAATGCCGGCGTCGACCGTCAGCTGCCGCAGGGCGAAGCGATCCAGATCGGCCCGCAGGATCGCCTCCAGCGCCGCGTCGACCGTATCCGCCTCGCTGCGCACGGCGGATTCTATCGCCTCGACGCCGCCCAGGACGGAGGGCGCCAGGTCGGGCCAGTCCAGCCGGTCGTCAGGCGTCGTGACCGATTCCCACGCCGTCCAGTCGGTGGCGAAGGCCGCGGTCAGGATTCGGGCGCGCACCTCGTAGGTGGTGGCGGCCAGCGCCCGGATTCGGCCGCGACCCCGATCGAATGCGAACACCGCCTGCTCGGAGCCCTCGGGCCCGGACGGAAGCAGGCGGCGATACTCGACCACCAGCGTGCCCGGCTCGTTTTCGTCGGCGGTCCAGCGCAGCCGGATGGCCGGCCGGCGCTGCCCCCCGGCGCCCTCGAATGTGATGCCCTCAACCTCCCAGCCCTCGATCACCAGCGGGGCCGGATCGGGGTCGGGCTCGGGGTCCGGCGGCTCCGGCAGGTCGTCGTTGACGTTCGGGTCGTGGTCGGCCGGGTTGCGCTCGCGCAGGTCCAGCGCCACGCAGCCGTCGGGCAGATAGCTCGCCGCCGTAACCTCGAACAGCTTGTCGTCGTAGCCGAACCGCGCCGACGTCCAGCGCACGGTATCCAGCGCCTCGACGGGCTGCGCATCGGGCGGCAGCACGCGCCGGTGCGTCCGCTGCCGCCGGCCGTCGCGCAGGTAGGCCCGGCGCAGCTGCGCCGCCTGGGCGCGGCTCCACACCGCGGGCAGCTGGATCTCGGAGGGCAGGCGCCGCCCGTCCTCGGCTTCCGCCGCGGCATCGACGAGCGGCTCCAGGGCGACGGGGTTCCACAGCTGCGCCGGCCCGGCATAGACGACCGACACGGCGTTCACCGTCTCGGCAAGCCCGGCGCCGCGGCTGAAATCCTCCGGGTCGCTGATGCTCGCGTCGTCGTCGGTCATCCAGTAGGCCGCCGGCGCCGGCGGCCCCCAGCGGCAGTTGACCACCCCGCCCGTTTCCGCCACCTGGCCCAGCCCGGCGGCCAGCAGCTCCTCGGCCACGTTCGCGGGCTCGTCGTCGTACTGCACCATCAGGCCCGAGCGGAACTGCGGGCGCCCGTTGATCTCGTCGTCGCAGACGTTCATCCCCGCGGCCCAGACCGAGGGCGGCAGATCGTCGGCCGCGAACCCGCCGCCCCACAGGTCGCCCTCCGGGGTGGGGATGCCGCGGAACACGTTGTGGCACTGAACGGCCGTGTTCTCGCTCGGCTCCCAGGTCGACGGGTCGTCCCAGCGCTGGGGCCCGTCGCCGCCGACCGTGCTGTCGGCCCGCAGGTCGTACAGCGGGATGCCGTCGAGCTCGAAGCGAAAGCGCGGCATGTTGCGCAGCCGGCGCGTGCCCCGGCCCTTCCGCAGCGTGATAACGGCATACGCGGTGCCGGTGCCGATGTGATCTGCCGTCCAGGGGCGGTGCGCGCGGCCCCCGAAGGTTTCCACGAGATACGGGTCGGCGGCCGTCTGCGTGCCGTCGTAGAAGCGAATCCAGCCGTTATCGAGCCCGTCGTCGCGCAGCCGCAGGATCGGGAAGCCCTGCGGCTCTTCGGTCTCCCAGTCGATGTTGCTGTAGACGTCATCGACGATCAGCCGGCGCAGCCCGACGCGCGGCAGGTCCGACACGCTGATGACGAGCACCAGGTCGCTGTTGGGCGTCTTGCCCGTGCGATTGTGGCTGTTGACGTACTCGATGTGCCCGGACGTCACCGTGCGCCCCAGCGGGAAAGCCAGGGGCACCGTCTCGCCCGCCGACAGGCCCGCCACCTGCATGCCCCGCGCGCGCCCGGCACGACGGCCCTGCAGCCGCTGCGCCAGCAGCGACAAGCCGTAGTTGATCGCCACGCCTGCCAGCAAGCGCCCCAGCGTCGAGGCCATCAGCGGCTTGACC
>PUNI01000556.1 GCA_003551745.1 Paracoccaceae bacterium
CACCACGTCATGCACCAGGGCCGCCACAGCGCCGACCGAGAACTGCCACTCGAACCGGATCCAGACGTAAAAGAGCACCGCGGCCAGCGCGAGGCTGACCGCAATGATCGCGCTGCGGATCAGCTCTCCGGAGACCTTCGGCCCCACCGACTCCACCGACGTGAAGCGCAGGGTCGGATCCAGCGCCTGCAGCGCCGCCTCGACTTCCGCCACCACCGCGGGCGAGACGCTCTCCTCGCCCTCCTGCGCCTGGATGCGGATCATCGCCACGTTCTGATCGGCGCGGAAGGTCGGGTCGAAGACCTCGGTGATCGCCACGTCGCCCAGGCCCAGAGGTTGCAGCGCGCCGCGGTAGTCGCCCACATCCACCGGCTGGGTCGCCTCGGTGCGGATCGAGGTGCCCCCGCGGAAGTCGATGCCGAAGTTCAGCCCGATGATCGCGAAGGCCACCAGCGAGAGCACCATCGCCACCACCGAGGCGCCGAAGGTGACCCGCCAGTAGCGGAAGAAATCCACCGATGTCTGCGCGGGCACGAGTTTCAGGCGGTACATGGCAGCCCCCTCAGAGCGCGACGGTCTTCGGCCGGCGCCGTTCGAACCACATCACGATCATGGTCCGGGTCACGAAGATCGCCGTGAAGACCGAGGTGATGATGCCAAGCCCCAGCGTGACGGCGAACCCGCGCACCGGACCGGACCCCATCGCGAACAGGATCACGGCGGTGATGAAGGTGGTGATGTTGGCATCGAGGATCGCCGAAAGGGCCTTCTGGAAGCCCAGCTCGATGGCCCGCGCCGGACCCTTGGCTGTTCGCAACTCCTCCCGGATCCGTTCGAAGATCAGCACGGTGGCGTCCACCGCCATGCCGATCGTCAGCACGATCCCGGCGATCCCCGGCAGCGTCAGCGTCGCCCCGATCAGCGACAGAAGCGCGAAGATCATCGAGATGTTGAACAGAAGCGCCAAGCAGGCGATGATCCCGAACAGGCCGTAACTGAGGATCATGAAGGCCAGCACGGCCGCCAGCGCCACGATGGCCGCGATCTGTCCGGCGTCGATGCTGTCCTGGCCCAGTTCCGGGCCGACGGTGCGTTCCTCGAGGAAGACCATCTCGGCCGGCAGGGCGCCCGACCGCAGTAGAACGGCCAGCCGCGTCGACTCCTCCACCGTGAAGCGGCCGGTGATGATGCCCGAGCCGCCGGGGATATGGCTCTGGATCACCGGGGCCGAGATCACCTCGTTGTCGAGCACGATGGCGAAGGGCTGGCCGATGTTGGCCGCAGTGTATTCGCCGAAGGCACGCCCGCCGGCCGGATTGAAGCGGAAGTTCACGGCCGGGCGGTTGTTCTGGTCGAAGGCGGGTTGGGCATCGACCAGCTGCTCGCCCGTCACAACGGGGCTCTGCTCGATGATGTAGTAAAGGCCCTCTTCGTCCATCGACGGCACGATGATGTTGCCCATGCCCGGAGGCTCGGCAGCGTTGTCGGTGCGCTGCACAACCGGATGGAAGGTCAACCGGGCGGTGGTGCCGATCAGCTCCTTCAACTCGCCCGCCGAGCCGATGCCCGGCACCTGGATCAGGATCCGGTCCGCGCCCTGGCGCTGAATGGTCGGCTCCCGTGTGCCGGCCTCGTCCACCCGCCGGCGGATGATCTCCAGCGAC
Source organism: Paracoccaceae bacterium (assembly GCA_003551745.1). GTDB lineage: Bacteria > Pseudomonadota > Alphaproteobacteria > Rhodobacterales > Rhodobacteraceae > Rhodobaculum. The sequence continues at coordinate 1,665 of PUNI01000556.1, forward strand.
TGCTGCATGGTGCGGTCGTCGGTGGCAGCCTTCTCGGCGTCCGAGAGGGCGATGACGATCTCGTTGCCGTCGGCGCGCACCACAAGGTCGGAACTGCCCGTTCCGGTGAAGGTGAAGACCGGCCGCGACAGCCCGCGCACCACCTCCAGCGCCCGCGACATTCCCGCGGGCTCGGAGATCTCGACGCGCAATTCGCCCGGCTCGGCGACCGCCCGTCGCACCGTGCCCACCGCATCGCGTTCGCCGCGCAGCGCATCGCGCACCTCGGGCCACAGCGCATCCATCCGCGAGACATAGACATCCGCCACCTGCACCTCGGCGAGCAGATGCGCGCCGCCGCGCAGGTCGAGCCCGAGGTTCACGATCCCCGACGGCAGCCAGTCGGGCCACAACGCGCGTTCGGAGAGCAGTTGCGGTGTCGCGCCCTGCGCCTCGATGGCCCGCGTGGCGTCGTTGTGCCGCTCGACCCGGTCATAGAACAGGTTCGGCGCCGCGAAGATCAGACCCAGAGCCACCAGGCTCCAGATGATCACGCGCTTCCAGACAGGAATGTACAGCATAGACAGTGCCTTGTGGCTACCGCTCGCCTCAGGCTTCGGCGGCCGGCTCGGTCTTGGAAATGACACTCTGGATCGTGTGCCTGAGCACGCGAACCTTCACGCCCTGCGCGATCTCGACCTCCAGTTCGCCATCTTCCTTGACCTTGATGATCTTGCCGATCAGGCCGCCCTGGGTGACAACCTGATCGCCGCGCCGCAGCGCCTCGACCATCGCACGGTGCTCCTTCAGCTTCTTCTGCTGCGGACGGATCAGGAGGAACCACATGATCAGGAAGATCAGGATCAGCGGCAACAGGCTGACGAAGGCGCCGGTGGCGCCGGCATCCTGTGCATAGGCGGGAGTGACGAACATTCGATCCTCTTGAGCGGTGCGGGCCTTGGGGGCGGCGCGCCGGGGCGAGGCGCGCGCAGGAGCATGTCAGCGGCGAGTGCGACCCGCGCTGGAATTGTCGCGAACCTATCCGCGCCCCGCCGCAATGGCAAGCCGGCGGAGGGCCGCCTCGGGAACCCTGCCGATCACCAACCGGTCAACCGGCGCCGAGCCGTCGCCGCCCGGCAGCCGCTCCAAGCTGGCGCAGCCCGGCGGCAAGCGGGAGCGAAGCGGCGAAGGCGGTCGCCGCGACGGCCACGATCGAGGGGCCGGCCGGCGTGTCGTATTGCAGCGACAGCCAGAGCCCGCCGAACACCGCAAGCGCGCCGACCAGAATTGCGAAACCGGCCATCAGTTCGGGCGAGCGCGCGAAGCTGCGGGCCGTCGCTGCCGGCACGATCAGCATCGCGGCGATCAGAAGCGCGCCCACCACCTTCAGCGCAACGGCGACCACGACCGCCAGCGCCACCGTCAGCACGAGACGCTCCTTGGCCGGATCGAACCCCGCGGCATGGGCCAGATCCTCGCTGACCGTCGCTGTCAGCAGGGCCCGCCACCGCCAGCCCAGCAGCGCCAGCACCAGAGCCGCCCCGGCCGCGATCACGGCCAGATCCGCCCGGCTGACGGCGAGCACGTCGCCGAAGAGGAAGGCGCCCAGATCGACACGCACATTGGGCAGGAACGACACCGCCACGAGGCCGAAGGCCAGCCCGGAGTGGGCCAGCACACCCAGCATCGTGTCCATCGTCCAGCCGCGGCCGGTGAGCTGCGCCACGATCAGCGCCACCGCCAGCGAGACGATCAGGACACCCACGAACACCGACATCGAGAAGGCCAGGGCCAGTGCCACGCCAAGGATCGCCGCATGGGCGGTGGCATCGCCGAAATAGGCCATCCGGCGCCAGATCACGAAGCAGCCCAGCGGGCCGGCGGCCGCCGCGACGCAAAGGCCGGCCAGTGCCGCGCGCACGAGGAAATCATCCAGCATCAGCCGGCCTCCCGCTCGCGCAGCCGGTCCTCGGCCAGTCCGGCAGGCTCCGCGACGCCGCCGTGGTCATGCGCGTGATCGTGATGGTGCTGGTAGAGCGCCAGCGCGCCGCCGGTGCCGTGCCCGAACAGGGCCCGATACTCCGGCGCGTCCAGCACCGCCTGCGGGGCGCCCTCGCAGCAGATGTGCCCGTTGATGCAGATCACCCGCTCCGAGGCGCTCATCACCACATGCAGGTCGTGGCTCACCGACAGCACCGCACAGCCCATCTCGGCCCGGACGGCGGCGATCAGGCGATAAAAGGCGGCGGTGCCGGGCTGGTCGAGCCCCTGCGTCGGCTCGTCGAGCACGAGGATGTCGGGCTCGGCGAGCAGCGCCCGTGCCAGCAGCACGCGCTGGAACTGCCCGCCGGACAGCGCCG
>PUNI01000131.1 GCA_003551745.1 Paracoccaceae bacterium
AGCCAGTCGGCCCAGCCCGCCGCCGCGCCACCGGCCCAGCCGCGCAGCGCCGCGCCAGCCGGAAAGGCGGGACCATGGCGACGCAGATGCAGCTCCAGATCGCGGCTGTGGCGCAGGTGTTCGCCGCGGTCGGCGCCGGAATGGGTCAGGGGGTGTTTCAGCAGCGTCACCAGCGCCGCGATGGTCGCCCGCCCGCTGCGCAGGGCGGCCACATGGCGCAGCAGCCGGCCCGGCGCCGATTGCGCCAGCGGCCGACCGGCGCTGTCGTCGGGCCGGATCCGCCACCGGTCCAGTGCGGCGGCGACCTGTCGGGTGAGCTGGCGGTCGGGCGTGATCAGCGCCGCGACGACGCCCTCCTCGGCGGCCCGGCGCAGCCGCAGGGCGATGGCCAGCGCCTCGGCCCGCGGCGAGGGCGCCTCGATCAGCACGAGCCGCGCGCAGGCGACGGCCAGATCCTCCAGCATGGCCCCCTCGGACATCCAGCGGTCGGTGACCGGTGCGGGGCGCATCGCCAGCGAGATCAGCCGGTTGCGCGCCAGGCAGGGGGGCGCGGCACCGGCCCATGGCCGCACCCCCGCCGGCGTCACGCCGAGGCTCTCGAACAGTGCGCGGAACCGGTATTGCGGGTGGTCCTCGGCGCTCAGCGCATCCGGCAGCGCGTCCCAGGCCTCGTCGGGCATGTCGAAATCGAAGCCCGGCAGCACCAGCGCGCCGGCCGGCAGGCGGGCCACCGCCCGCATCAGGCGCGCCGTGGTGCCGCGCGATCCGGTGGAGCCTGCCACGATCACCGGATGCGGCGGCGGCGCCTGAGCCCAGCGCTCCTCCAGCGCCGACACCGCCAGCCAGGCGCGCGCAGCGGAATCGATTGGGGCATCGATCGGGGCATCGACCGGGGCATCTACCGGGGCGTCGCCCCGCCCGACGCGGAAGAACGGCGCGATCAGGTCCAGAAAGCGTTGGCTGCGCTGCCAGTGCTGCGCATGCTCGGCCATGTCGAGGCCGGCCAGCGCCGCCGGCGTCACCCCCTCGCCCTGCATCTCCTCCAGCAGCGCCGCCAGGCTGTCGGCGAGGTCGAAGGCCGCGGTCGGCGGCGCGAGGCCGGGGTCGACCTCGATCAGGCGGGCGACCAGTTGCATGAGCTCCAGCCGGCGTCGCAGGGGCGGCACCGGCGGTGGCACCCCCGGCAGCGACTCGAGCGCGAGGTCGGTCACAAGCCGCAGCCGCGGCAAAAGGCGCGCGCCGCAGGCTCCGAGGATCTCCCGGACACGGCGCTGCATCCGGCGCGTGTTCAGGAAGACCTCCACCCGGGCCAGCGCCTCGGGCGGCTGGCCGTCCAGTCGGGCCAGCAATCCCTCGACCAGGTGCCGCGGGAAGTCTGCCCCCGGCGGCACGCCGAAGATCCGCGCTTCCGGGCCCGTCATCGCGTCGCCTGCGCCAGCATCGCCTCGGCCTCGACGATGCCCCCGGGGTGGCCGACGTCGCACCAGCCGCCCGGGTGCCGCACGCCGTAAAGACGCCCACGCGCGGCTACCGCATCCCAGAACAGGTTCAGCGAGAAGACGCGCGGCTCGATCTCGGCCAGACGGGACGGGTCGAGCAGCTGCGCGCCGAGATAGACCAGCTCGCCGCCGCGCGCGAGCCGGCCCTCCGCGTCCATCCGGAAGTCGCCCCCACCCACGCGGCCGCGGGCCTGTGCGTCCGGCAGCAGGAGCAGCAGCGCCTCCATGCCCGGCCGCCAGGCCGCGCAGAGGGTGAGAAGCGGGTTCGGGCCTGTCCATACGGCATCGGCGTTCAGCGTCAGAACCGGCCCGGGACCGAGCACGGGCAGCGCCGCCTTCAGCCCGCCGCCGGTGTCGAGCAGCTCAGGCTCGGGGCTGAGCCGGACCGGGCGGCCGTGCAGATGGGCGGCGAGCTGGCCCGCGCGATAATGCGTGTTGACGACCACCGGGGATGCCCCGGCCGCCTCGGCCAGCGCAAGGGCATGGTCGATCAGCGCACGCCCGGCGACCTCGATCAGCGGCTTCGGGCGTTCCGCGGTCAGCGCGCCCATCCGGGTGCCCAGCCCGGCCGCGAAGACCATCAGCGGCCGGCTCATGCGAGAGCCTCCAGCCTAGCCGGGGTCGGCTCCGGAACCCAGTGCGCCACCACCGTGCGCAACTCGGCAAGACCCGGATGGGCGAGATCGCCCTGCAGATGCCGCCAGACCCGCGGCATGTGGCGCAGATAGCCGGCCTTGCCCCGGCTGCGGGCCAGACCGGCGAACACGCCGAGGATGCGCAGCTGCCGCGCCGCCCCGAGGGCCGCGCAGGCGTCCGCCAGCCACTGCGCGTCGGCGCCGGTGGCGGCGAGATAGCGGTCGGTGGCCGCCGCCGCTGCCGCCGGCCCCACGTCACGCCGGGCGTCCCGAAGGAGCGAGACGAGATCATAGGCCGGATGGCCGGCCATCGCGTCCTGAAAGTCGAGCAGGCCGACCCGTGCGACCCCCGCCCTCGCCGGCAACCAGATCAGGTTGCCGGCGTGGAAGTCACGCAGCTCAAGCACCGGGCCGCCAGGGGCGAGCCGTCGGCAGGCGTCGGTGACGGCCGCCGCAAGCTCGCGGCGGGCAACCTCGGGCGCCGGGGCGTAGCTTTCCAGAACGAGCGTGGCCTGCGTGCCCAGACAGGCGGCATCATGGACCGGCAGGCCCTCGGGCGGCGGCTGGCGGTGGAGCGCCGCAAGCAGATCGGCAGCGGCGGCATAGAGGCGGGTCTCCAGCACCGGCGACTGCCCGACGAGGCGGGCAAAGAGCGCGTCGCCGAGATCCTCCATGAGGACAAGCCCGCGGGCAGGGTCCGCGGCCAGGATCTCGGGGGCCGAGAGGCCCCGGTCACGCAGGTGGCGGGCGATGCTCAGGAAGGCCGCGGTCTCCGCGTCGGAGCCCGGTGGCGCGTCCATCAGAACGGCGCTCCCCTCCTCCCGGCACAGCCGGACATAGCGGCGCGCGGAGGCATCGCCGGCCAGCGGTTGCCGGCGGGCGTCGGGCCAGTTCGCGCCGGCGAGGAAGGCGGCGATCTCGGCCCGCCGGTCAGGCTGTCGCGACATCTGCCAGCGCCCGGCCGCGCGGCCCCGTTGCCGTGAGGGTGGCCACACGGCTCTCCTCATGCGCACCGGGCTCCAGATGAAGCCGTAGCGCATCCCGGGGTGCAAGGTCGCCCAGCCGGTCCGGCCATTCGACGAGGCAGATCGCCGTCTCGAAGGCGAGATCGAGGCCCAGCTCCCCGATCTCCTCGGGCCCTGACAGGCGGTGGAGGTCGGCATGCCAAACCTCCCGCGATCCGGCCCTGTAGGTCTGCACCAAGGTGAAACTGGGCGACGGCACCTCTTCGGGCGCCTGCCCGGCGGCCCTTTGCAGCGCCCCGATCAGCGCCCTCGCGAAATGCGTCTTTCCGGCGCCGATCGGACCCTCCAGGAGAATGGCATCACCCGGTTGCACGGCGTCCGCAAGCCTTCGGGCCAGCTGCTCCGTGGCGCCGGAAGAGGCGAGGAGCAGCCGGCCGCCCGATCCGGCACTTGCCAGGGCCGACGAGCCCGCGGCGATCGAACTCCCGGCCTGCGGCACGGCGTCTTGCCCGGCGGGGAGCGACATCGTTGAGAAGCTCCTGTCCATGCCCCGACTGTGGCCCGCCGCCGGCCGCCCCGCAAGGGGCCGCCGTCCGAGGAAGGCCCCGATGGAAACGGTGCCGTCGCCGGCAGGTCGCCGAAACCGTCCTGCGGTCAGACGGGTCTCCCCGGGCATCACGCATGATTCCCGGCACCGGCCAGCCGCGGTGCCTGGCCTCGACGGCGGTGCGGCCGGGGTCCCTGTCAACGCGGGCGCAATAGCGGGTCATACCAATCTGCGTTGATCAGAACCCATTTGCCCAATCTCGATTGCCGATGGACCTGATGCGCCAAGGCTCGTCGGTGAGCTTGTTCCAAGCGGTGCAGCAGTGGGCGA
>PUNI01000578.1 GCA_003551745.1 Paracoccaceae bacterium
CGCCCCGAGACAGAGCCCCGCCGCCACCGCCGCCGCCGAGCCGCCCGAAGAGCCGCCCGGTGTCAGCCTGCGCTCGTCGACCTTCCAGGGGTTCACCGCCGGGCCATAGGTCGAGGTTTCGTTCGACGAGCCCATGGCGAACTCGTCCATGTTGAGCTTGCCCAGCATCACCGCGCCCGCCTCGGCCAGCTTGCCCGAGACGGTGCTCTCGTATTCGGGGCGGAAGCCTTCGAGGATGCGGCTGGCCGCCTGCGAAGCGACGCCTTCGGTGCAGAACAGGTCCTTGATGCCGACGGGGATGCCGCACATGGCCGGTGCGTGGCCGGCGGCAAGGCGGGCATCGGCGGCCTCGGCCCGGGCGCGGGCGATCTCGGGCGTGGGGTGGACGACGGCGTTGAGGGCGCCGGCCGTCTCGATCGCGTCCAGGCAGGCGTCGGTCAGCTCGCGCGCGCTGAAGCGGCGGGCGCGCAGCCCGTCGCGCGCCTCGGCAATGCTGAGCTGATTGAGGTCGCCCGCCATCGCCGCGCTCACTCCACCACCTTCGGAACGGCAAAGAAGCCCTCGCGGGCGTCCGGCGCGTTCGCGAGGATCCTGTCGGGCATGCCGCCGTCGGTGACGCCGTCCGCGCGCCGCTTCAGCCGCATCGGCGTGACCGAGACCATCGGCTCCACCCCGGCCACGTCCAGCTCGTTGAGCTGTTCCATGAAGGTCAGGATGCCCGACAGTTCCTCGGCCAGACGGGCAAGCTCGGCATCCTCCACCGCGATGCGGGCGAGCTTGGCGACCTTGCGCGCGGTCTCCGGGTCGATCTGCGACATGAAAATGCTCCGCTCCGGGCAGGTTCCGCGGCGATCTAACCGCCGCCCGCCGCCACCGCAACCCGCCACATCCGCGCGCCTCCGTGGCGTCGGCGGCATTGGCGACAGCTCAGAGCCAGTCGCCGCGGCCGCTGCCCACCGACGCGGCCACATCGGCGAAGCCGTCGCGGGCGAGCAGCCGGTCGAGGCCCCGCAGGATCTCCGGCACCAGCCCCAGCCCCCGCCGGGAGAGCGCGGTGTAGAGTTGCAGCGCCGTCGCCCCGGCCCGGATCTTGGCATAGGCCGTCTCGGCGCTGTCGATCCCGCCCACACCGATCAGCGGCACCCGCCCCGCCGTCAATCGCGACAGCTGCGCCAGCACCCGGGTCGCGCGCTCGAAGAGCGGCCTGCCCGAGAGCCCGCCCACCTCGCCGCCCCGCGCGCTCGCCAGCCCCTCGCGGGCCAGCGTCGTGTTGGTGGCCACCAGCCCGTCCACCCCCGCCGCCATCGCCACCTCGGCGAGTGCCGCCAGCTCCTCGGCGGTCAGATCGGGCGCGATCTTCACGAAGAGCGGGATCGGCCGCGCCAGCGCCGCGCGGGCCTCCATCACCCGGGCAAGCAGTGCGGCCAGCGCCGCCGGCCCCTGCATCTCGCGCAGCCGCTCGGTGTTGGGCGAGGAGACGTTGATGGTGGCGAAGTCGAGATGGGGCCCGCAGACGCGCAGCACCTCCGCGAAGTCTCCGGCGCGGTCGACGCTGTCCTTGTTGGCGCCTATGTTGAGCCCCAGCACGCAGTCCCGTGGCCGGGCCGCCAGCCGCGCCGCGATCGCCGTGGCCCCGTCGTTGTTGAAGCCGAAGCGGTTGATCACCGCCCTGTCCTCGGGCAGGCGGAAGAGCCGCGGGCGCGGGTTGCCCGGTTGCGGCCGCGGGGTGGCCGCCCCGACCTCCACGAAGCCGAAGCCGGCCCGGGCGAGGCCGGCCAGCGCAACGGCGTTCTTGTCGAAGCCGGCGGCGAGGCCCAGCGGGTTGGGCAGTTCGAGCCCGGCCAGCCGTACGCGCAGCCGGGGAGAGGCGAAGCGCGCGGGCATGGGCGCGAGCCTTGCCCGCAACGCCGCGAGTGCGAGGTCATGGGCGCGTTCGGGATCGAGCCGGCTCAGGAGCGCCAGCCCGAGCCGCTCTGGCAGGCTCACAGAACGCCTTCGGGAAAGATGTGCCCGGCCGCCCCCAGCGGCAGCGACTTGTCCCAGGCGACATGGTCGAGCCTGAGCGGCGCGTAGAGATGCGGGAAGAGCTGCCCGCCGCGCGAGGGCTCCCAGCGCAGGGCGGGCCCCAGCGTGCTGCTGTCGACCGCCACCAGAACGAGATCGCTCTCGCCCGAGAAATGCCGCGCGGCGGTCTCGACCACCTGCGCCGCGGTGGAGAGATGGATGAAGCCGTCGGCCAGATCGACGGGCGCGCCCAGCGTCTCGCCGCACTCACGCAGGGCCTGCCACTCGCCGCGCCGGAAGATCTTGTAGACCAGCATGCGCAGCCTCTTGCCGCCTCGGCCGGCTCCGGTCAATCCCCGCGGCTGGCCTAGCCGGCGGTGACGGCGAGCGCGAGGAGAAGGGCCAAGAGAAGAAGACCCGACCATCGCCAGAGCATCAGAGCGCCTTCGGTGCGGCTGGCCGCAGCGTCGAGGCGGTGCAGGAGGGCGGCGGCCTGCCGGCGCGGGGGCGGCGGCAGATGCGGCAGAGCCGGGCACCGTGCCCCGAGCCATGCCGCCAGCGAGAGCAGGGGCTGCAAGAGATCACCCTGCGGCAACTCCGGGCGCGCCGACGGCCCGAAGCGCATGAGCAGGAGCCCCGCTGCGAGGCCGGCCAGCACCGGCCATGCGGCGTCGATGAGGGTCTGCGGCCGCAGCGGGTAGTCGGCGGGCAGACCGCTCCAGCCGGTCCAGAGCACCCAGGGCAACAGCAGGGCCGCTGCCGTCATGGCGCCCAGCGGCAGCGCCCATCCTCGTGCCGGGACGGGCCGGGCCGGGGTTACCTGGGTGAGGCACCGCAGGAAGTGCAGCAGAAGCAGCGTCGTTGTCGCGCCAGACAGCGTCAGCGCCAGCGCGGCTGGAGCAGGCAGGGCGCCCTTCGCCGCGGCCTTGACGAGGGCCCCGCCGGTCAGCGGCGCACCTGCGACCGACAGCGCGGCGAGTGCGGCGAGCCCGATCGCCAGACCCCGACCGCGCCCGGCCACGGCAACCGCCCCGACCGCCAGGAACAGCGCCGCCTTGGCCAGCCCGTGATGGCCGGCGTAGAAGACGGCCGCGCCGCGCGGGCCGCCGGCCAGCATCGCCGCAGCGATCACGGCCAGCACCAGACCCATCTGGCTCACCGTCGAATAGGCCAGCACCGCCTTCGGATTGGCCTGCGTCAGCCCGTAGAGCGCGGCCGCGAAAGCGCCCGCGAAGCCCAGCCACAGCAGCAGTTCGCCCGCCGTGGCGGCATCCGGCACGAGCACGAGGACGCCGAAGACGCCGGCCTTGACGATGGCGCCGGACAGCGCCGCCGAGGCCGCCACCGGCGCGGCCGGATGGGCCAGCGGCAGCCAGACATGCAACGGCACCAGCCCCGCCTTGATCCCGAAGCCGAGGATCACGAGCCCCAGGCCCAGCGGCCCGAGGCCGCCGCCGGCCAAGCCGGCCCGCACCGCGGCGAGATCGAGCGCGCCGCCGGCCGCCGCGACGCCGATCAGCAGGCCCATTAGAAGACAGGCCTCGCCCGCCACCGCCATCACCAGATAGACGCGCCCCGCGCGCAGCGCCGTCTCGGTGCCGTCATGAATGACCAGCGCATAGGCCGCCAGCGAGACCGCTGCAAAGGCCACATAGAAGGTGGCCACATCGGCGGCGAGGAACACCCCGAGATTGCCGGCGAGCGTCAGGCACCAGAAGCCGGCGAAGGCGGCGCTGCGGCCGGCCATAGTGGCGGCCGCATGGAGGCCGGCGGCGAGCCAGAGCGCAGCGGTGACGCCCAGCATCAGCCGCCCGGCGGGCGTTACCTCCAGCGTGACGCCGAGGAGCAGCCAGGGCGCCTCGGCGGGGCCCGCAATCCCCGCGAGCGCCACCCACAGCCCCGGCAGCGGCGCCAGCGGCAGGCACCACAGGGCCCGCGCCCGCAGCCCCGGCAGAAGCGGCGCGAGCGCCA
>PUNI01000033.1 GCA_003551745.1 Paracoccaceae bacterium
ACCGCAGCCGAGCGGGTTTCCACCGGCACCGCCATCTCCGGGATCAGCGTGACGCCGATGCCCGCGGCCACCATCTGCACCAGCGTCGCCAGCGAACTGCCCTCCATCGGGGTCTGCATCGGGGTCTGCGCGCCGGCCGAGGGCATCCCGCAGAAGGAGAGCGCCTGATCGCGGAAGCAGTGCCCCTCCTCCAGCAACAGGAGCCGCATCCCGCGCAGGCCTTCGGGGCCGGGCACGGGCTGCCCGGCCTCGGCGACGGGCCGGACCAGCACGAACTCCTCCTCGAACAGGACCCGTTCCTCCAGCGCGGGTTCTGAGACCGGAAGGGCCACGATGGCGGTGTCGAGCCGGCCGTCCTGCAAGGCCTCGACGAGGCGCTGGGTGACGGCCTCGCGCGGGCGCAGATCGGCTCCGGGAAGCCGGGCGGCAACGCCGGTGACGATGCGCGGCAGCAGATAGGGCGCAACCGTCGGGATGATCCCGAGGCGCAGCGGGCCGGTCAGCGGCCCGCCGGCCGCGCGGCCAAGATCGGGCAGGTCGTCGACGGCGCGCAGGATCTCGCGCGCCCGCTCAGCCACGGCCGCGCCGAGCCGGGTCAGCCGGATGGGCCTGGCGCCGCGTTCGACCAGAGCCCCGCCAAGGATCGTCTCCAGCTCACGGACCTGGATCGACAGGGCCGGCTGCGAGATCGCACAGGCCGCTGCGGCCTGGCCGAAATGACCATGCCGGGCCAGCGCGTCGAAATAGCGCAGATGCCGCAGCGAGATGCCGGTCATCGCGGGCACGACCACGGCGTGCCGGCGGCGGCGCGCCGGCCCGAGAATGTGGGAGGGAGCTCCATAACCTTAGAATATGAAGAAGATTAGAAAAGGCAAATTCCCTTTATCGACAGCCGGTGATAGCACGTCGGTCGAAGCTTCTGCGCCCGCCGGCGAGTCGCCGCGGCGGTTCACACGGGCAGGCAGAGGTCATAGATGCGCCCCAGGCGCAGGCAACTTAGCCAGACGACAGCCACGACGGGAGATGACAATGGACGGCAACGACCTGACCACCCGCGGCAAATGCCCGGTGATGCATGGCGGGAACACCGAAGTCGGCACCTCGGTGATGGACTGGTGGCCCAAGGCGCTGAACCTCGACATCCTGCACCAGCACGACACCAAGCCCAACCCGCTGAAGGGTTTCAGCTATCGCGAGGAGGTCAAGAAGCTCGACGTGGCGGCCCTGAAGCAGGACCTTCACGCGCTGATGACCGACAGCCAGGACTGGTGGCCGGCCGACTGGGGCCACTATGGCGGGCTGATGATCCGCATGGCCTGGCACGCCGCCGGCAGCTATCGCATCGCCGACGGCCGCGGCGGGGCCGGCACCGGCAACCTGCGGTTCGCGCCGCTGAACTCCTGGCCCGACAACACCAACCTCGACAAGGCCCGCCGCCTGCTGTGGCCGATCAAGAAGAAATACGGCAACCGGATCAGCTGGGCCGATCTGATCATCCTGGCCGGGAACGTCGCCTATGAATCCATGGGGCTGAAGACCTATGGCTTCGCCTTCGGCCGCGAGGACATCTGGCACCCCGAGACGGACACCTGGTGGGGCGCCGAGAAGGAATGGCTGGCGCCGTCCGACGAGCGCTATGCCGATGTGGGCAAGCCCGACACGATGGAGAACCCGCTCGCCGCCGTGCAGATGGGGCTGATCTACGTCAACCCGGAGGGCGTGAACGGCCAGCCCGACCCGCTGAAGACCGCGGGCCAGGTGCGCGAGACCTTCGCGCGGATGGCGATGAACGACGAGGAGACCGCGGCGCTGACGGCGGGCGGCCACACCGTCGGCAAGTGCCATGGCAACGGCGACGCGAGCGTTCTGGGGCCCGAACCGGAAGGCGCCGAGGTGCAGGAGCAGGGGCTGGGCTGGATCAATCCGGGCAACGGCAAGGGCCGGCACGCGGTCACCAGCGGCATCGAGGGCGCCTGGACGACGCACCCGACCCAGTGGGACCAAGGCTACTTCAAGCTGCTGCTCGGCTATGAGTGGGAGTTGAAGAAGTCGCCCGCCGGAGCCTGGCAGTGGGAGCCCATCGACATCAAGGAGGAAGACAAGCCCGTCGATGTCGAGGATCCGTCGATCCGCCACAATCCGATCATGACCGACGCCGACATGGCCATGAAGATGGACCCGGTCTATCGGCCCATCATAGAGAAGTTCGCCGCCGACCCGGCGTATTTCTCGGAGACCTTCGCGCGGGCGTGGTTCAAGCTGACCCACCGCGACATGGGGCCGAAGGTCCGCTACATCGGTCCGGAGGCGCCGGAGGAAGACCTGATCTGGCAGGATCCGGTGCCGGCTGGCCCGACCGACTATGACGTGGCGGCGGTGAAGGCGAAGATCGCCGCGAGCGGACTTTCGGTCGCCGATATGGTCGCCACCGCCTGGGACAGCGCCCGGACCTTCCGCGGCTCCGACCTGCGCGGCGGCGCCAACGGCGCGCGCATCCGGCTCGCGCCGCAGAAGGACTGGCCGGGCAACGAGCCCGAGCGGCTGGCCCGCGTCCTGTCGGTGCTGGAGCCGATCGCGGCCGAGACCGGTGCGAGCGTCGCCGACGTGATCGTGCTGGCCGGCAATGTCGGCATCGAGCAGGCGGCGAAGGCCGCGGGCGTCGATGTCGAGGTGCCCTTCAGCCCGGGCCGTGGTGACGCGACCGAGGCCATGACGGACGCGGAATCCTTCGCGCCGCTCGAGCCGATCGCCGACGGCTTCCGCAACTGGATGAAGAAGGACTATGCGGTCGCGCCGGAGGAGATGCTGGTTGATCGGGCCCAGCTTCTCGGCCTGACCGCGCCGGAGATGACGGTGCTGCTGGGCGGCATGCGGGCTCTGGGGACAAACCATGACGGCACGAAGCATGGCGTCTTCACCGATCGCGAGGGCGCGCTGACCACCGACTTCTTCGTCAACCTGACCGACATGGCCTACAAATGGGTGCCGGTGGGCGAGAACGTCTACGAGATCCGCGACCGCAGGACCGGCGCGGTGAAATGGACGGCGAGCCGGGTCGACCTCGTCTTCGGCTCGAACTCGATCCTGCGCGCCTATGCCGAGGTCTATGCCCAGGACGATGCACAGGAGAAGTTCGTGCACGACTTCGTCGCCGCCTGGACGAAGGTCATGAACGCGGATCGCTTCGATCTGCAGGCCTGAACCGGGCCCGCCCGGCCCCGGCCGCTGCCGCGCGGTCGGGGCAGCGGCGCGACGGGCAGCCCGTTCCCTGAGCCCGCAGCGCCGGCTCACGGGCCTGTGTCAAATCGGGTGCCGGCGCGACGGGGCGCTTGACTGCGGGCCCGTCGCGGCCGACAGGAGGAGGGCGTTCGGGAACGGGAGGTCGGCATGCTGCGATTGGCGCTCGGGGTCGTTCTGGCGGCCGGGCTGCTGTGGCAGCCGATCCCCACACATGCCGACACGACCGAGCGACTGGTCGAGACGCTGCGCCTCGACGAGGTCATCGAGATCATGCGGCTGGAAGGGCTCGACCACGGCGCCGAGATCGGCGAAAGCCTGTTGGGCCCGCGTGCCGGGCGTGCCTGGACCGCGACGGTCAGCGCGATCTATCGCGAGGAGGCGCTGCAGGCACGTTTCGCCGGCCTGCTGGAAGCTGCCCTCGAAGGTGACGCCGCGGTGGCCGAGGATATCGAGGGCTTCTTCGGATCGGAGACCGGACAACGCATCCTCGAACTGGAAATCGGGGCGCGGCGGGCCATGCTCGACCCGGCCGTGGACGAGGATGCGCGGTCGGCGCTGGTCGCGATGCGCGCCGAAGAGGCGCCTCGTCTGGAACTGCTCGAGCGCTTCGCCGCAGCCAACGACCTGATCGAGCAGAACGTGGCGGGAGGACTGAACTCCACCTTCGCCTTCTATGCCGGCCTGCGTGACGGCGGCGCGCCCGGCTTCGACATCGGCGAGA
>PUNI01000049.1 GCA_003551745.1 Paracoccaceae bacterium
CAGCGGCGTCCTTCGCGGCGACCTCGTGGGTGATCAGACCGGCGAGTGACAGGGCCCCGCATTCCACCAGGGCCCGGGTCGCGGCGAGATCGTCGCGGCTCCACTCCGCGGCGATTCGCAGGCGCGCTTCCTTCATGAAGGCCGGAGGAAACGCAAAGCTGATGGGCTCGGTGTAGAAGCCCGCCAGCACCACCTCGCCACCCTTGCAGATGCGGGTGATGAGGGTATTCAGGAGCGCCCCGTTTCCGGACGCGTCATAGATGGCGCGATAGTCGCGCCGGGGGTCGTCGTCCGGGTGGATGACCTCATAGCCCAGAGCGCCGGTGGCGCGGTCGGCGTCGATCTCCCACACGGTGGGCGCAGGCGCCCCGGCGGCGATGGTCAGCCGCGCGAGCAACCGGCCCAGCACGCCGTGCCCCACGATCAGGTCGGGCATCGCCTTGTCGATGCCGGCAATGGCATGGCGGGCGGTGGCCGCCAGCGCCAGCAGCGCGCCCTCGGCCCCGAGGGCGCCGTCGATCCGCGTCACCCGGTCGGCGGCGGTGACGAGCCGCCCGGTGGCGCCGCCGAACAGCCCCTTGACCTCGCCGTAGCAGTTGGCGCCGGGCACGAAGACCCGCTCACCCACCTTGAAGCCGGTGTCGGCGCCGGCCTCGACGACCTCGCCGGCCGATTCGTATCCCGGCACCAGCGGGTAGCCCATGCCCGGAAACGGCGGCATCTCGCCGGACCAGAAGAGCTTTTCGGTGCCCGTGGAGATGCCGGAATGGGTGATCTCGACAACGAGATCGCCAGCCCCTGGCGCGCTGAGCGCAACCCGGTCGAGCGAGAGATCCTGCGGGCCCCTGAGCACGACTGCGGTGGTTTCCAGATCCATCTCGCGCCCTCCCTTCGCCGGACCCGCGCGCCGGCCCGGGCAGGGCGTCGGAGGCTCACGGGTGCGTCAACGTCTGAGTGTCAGTTTAACCTGACAGTGGGGACTGTCAATGAAAATGGACAGCTTCGGGTGCGACGTGTCAACGCTTTCCGGCAGGCGCCGCGGACGGCTTCTCGGCGGTCACGACGCTGGTCAGGAACGGCCTCCGCGTGGCCGGCGTCGCGATGCCGGTGAAGCCGGCCGCCGCGAGCCGCCGGGCGATCTCGGACTGCGACCGGACGCGGCCCGTGCGCATGGCCATGCAGTAGAAGGCGAAGTAGAC
This sequence comes from Paracoccaceae bacterium, assembly GCA_003551745.1. Classification (GTDB taxonomy): domain Bacteria; phylum Pseudomonadota; class Alphaproteobacteria; order Rhodobacterales; family Rhodobacteraceae; genus Rhodobaculum. Next base: position 1,200 of record PUNI01000049.1, read on the forward strand.
GTCGGCGGCGCGCTGGGGCCTCGCGCCGCCGGCCATCGGCTCGGAAACGATCAGCCGCCCGCCGGGCGGCAGCGCGGCGAAGGCCTTGCCGAGCAAGGTGGTGACGGTGGCGTCCTCATGGTCGTAGAGCACACGCACGAGGCTGATCGCATCAGCGCCCGGGGGCAGCGGATCGTCGCGGAAGCTGCCGGCACAGAGCGTGACCCGGCTGCCGGCGCCCATCGCGAATCCCTCCTCGGCGAAGCGGCGCCGCGCCACCTCGACCACCGGCGGCAGATCGAAGAGCTGCAGGTCCAGCGCCGGCGCGGCCCGGCCGGCGGCGCGCAGGAAGGCCCCGGTGCCGCCGCCCACATCCATCAGCCGGCGCAGGCCGCGCAGGCTGACGATGCGCAGCGTCTCCTCCGCCACCAGGCCCTGGCTTTCCTCCATCAGCGCCGAATAGCGCGCGGTGATCTCGGGGTCGACGGCACCGGCGGCGCCGAAGACATAGGGCCAGAAGCGCGCAAGTTCGGTGTCGGCCTCCCCGCGCAGCACCGCCAGCGGATCGCCCATGTCGCGGTAGAAGGCGCCGTGGTGGCGGATCATCTCGCACAGCCCCGGGACGCCCAGCAGCGCCGCGCCGCGCTGCGCGGTGCGGTAGCGGCCGTCGCGGAGCCGCTCGAGCAGCTTCAGCGCCACGCCGGCGTCGAGCAGCGCGGCCATGCGCTGTTCGGGCACCCCGTGGCGGACGGCGAGCGCCTCGGCCGGGCGGGGCGTCTCGAGAAGCTCGGCCGGCAGGTCGAGCTCGACCAGCGCCAGCAGCACCTGGCTGTGCACGAAACCCGCGACCAGATCGAAGAGCGCCTCGCCTTCGGCGCGCGCGATGCCGCGGGTCAGGGGAAAGCGGCTGGCCCAGCTCTGGAAGCGCGGCGCGGCGATCAGCCGGTTGCGCCAGGCCGCGAAGCCGCCGCGCAGGCCGCCGGCGCGGCGCGGCAGCACGCCGGCCCCGATGCCCTCAGGCACGGCTTCGGACAGGGGCGACCGGGGTCAGCCGTTCGGCCTGGGCGCGCACCATCTGCGCCAGCATCGCCTCGCCCGGGCAGGACGGGATCGAGGAGATCGCGCCGCCAAGGATGTCCTTGAGCCGCCGGACCGCCCCCTCGACGCCGTATTCCAGCACCGCGTTCGGCCGGCCGTTGACCGCATCCTGCCCCACCGGCTTGCCGAGCGACTCGCGATCGCCGAGCGCGTCGCGCAGGTCGTCGGCCACCTGGAAGGCCTCGCCGATGCGGGCGCCCAGCTCTTCCCAGGGCTCGGCCTCCTGCCCGGCGGCGATGGCGCCCATCTGGGTGGCGGCGATGAAGAGCGCCCCGGTCTTGGCCTTGTGATAGGCCGAAAGATCCACCTTCGCCTCGCTCTCCCAGCCCTGGCCGGCGCAGATCCCGCGCGGGCAGCCGGTGCGCTGCGCCAGCGTCAGCACCAGCTGCGCGGCGCGCACCGGCTCGTGATGGGCGGCGCGGCCCAGCACCTCGAAGGCCAGCACGATCAGGCTGTCGCCGGTCAGCAGCGCCAGCGGCTCGCCGAAGGCGCGATGCACCGCAGGCTTGCCGCGGCGGATGTCGGCATCGTCGAAACAGGGCATGTCGTCATGCACCAGCGAGGCGCAGTGGATCAGTTCCAGCGCCGCGGCGGCGGCATCCGACACCGCCGGCCTGTCGTCGCCGCAGGCCGTCGCCACCGCCATCAGGATGGTCGGGCGGATACGCGCGCCGCCCGGCGTCACCGCATAATGCAGCGCCGAGGCGAGCCGGGGCGGGGCCGAGCCCTCCTGCGCCCGGCCGACGGCGGATTGCAGGGCGGCTTCGATGCGGTCGGCGAGCGGCATGCGGGTCTCCTGCGACAACGGGTCGGACCGGTTCCGCCAGGCAGCTGTCATTTTTGCCTGACAGATAGTTGTAAATCAGAATGGACAGTCTAGACTGCCAAGTCAATCGCAGATGACGGGCGCAGATGGCCGCAAGCGAAGAAAACGTGCTGGTGATCGGCGCCGGGCTGGGCGGGCTGGCGGCGGCGCTGCGGCTGGCCCATGCCGGCTGCGCGGTGACCGTGCTGGAGCGCCATGCGGGCCCGGGCGGCAAGATGCGCACCCTGCCCTCGCCCGCCGGCCCGGTGGACACCGGCCCGACGGTGATGACGATGCGCTGGGTCTTCGACGCCCTCTTCGCCGAGGTCGGCGCGCGGCTGGAGGACCATCTGACGCTGCACGCCGAATCGCTGCTGGCCCGGCACTGGTGGCCGGATGGCGCCTGTCTCGATCTGCACGCCGATGCGGAGGCGAGCGCGGCGGCGATCCGCGATTTCGCCGGCCCGCGTGCGGAGGCCGAGTTCCAGGCCTTCGATGCCGAGGCGGCCGCCCTCTTCGCGGCCTTCGACGCGCCGATGATGCAGGCCCCCCGCCCGGCCTTCGGCCGACTGGCCGCCGCCGTCCTCGCCCGCCCGGCGCTGATCGGCCCGATGGCGCCCTTCGCAACGCTGGCCGGCCGGCTGGCGCGGCGCTTCTCGGACCCGCGGCTGCGCCAGCTCTTCGGTCGCTACGCCACCTATGTCGGCGGCTCGCCCTATGCCGCGCCGGCGGTGCTGGCGCTGATCTGGCACGCCGAGGCCCGCGGGGTCTGGCGCGTCGAGGGTGGGATGCACCGGGTGGCGCAGGCGCTTGAGCGGCTTGCCGCGGCAAAGGGCGCCAGCTTCCAGTACAACGCCCATGTGGCGCGGATCGAGACCCGGGACGGCCGGGCCAGCGGCGTGGTGCTGGCAGACGGCCGCCGCCTGCCGGCCCGGGCCATCGTCTTCAACGGCGATCCCGCGGCGCTGGAGCGCGGGCTTCTGGGCGCCGACGCGCGGCGCGCGGTGCCGGCGGGCGCGGTGCGCCCGCGCAGCCTGTCTGCGCAGGTCTGGGCCTTCGCAGCACGACCGTCAGGACCCGATCTGGCGCATCACAACGTCTTCTTCGGCGCCGACCCGCATCGCGAGTTCGACCCGATCGCGGCCGGCCGGCTGCCGGATGAGCCCACGCTTTACGTCTGCGCCCAGGATCGGGGCTGCGGCACCGCCCCGCCCGATCTGGAGCGGTTCGAGATCATCATGAACGCCCCGCCGCTGGCAGAGGGCCGCGCGAGGGAGGATGACGGGACATGTCGGATGCCGGATTTCCAGGACCGGGTCTTCGGGGGGCTCGCCCGATCCGGATTGACCTTCGATCCCTTGCCGCAGGCACCGGCGCTGACCACCCCGGCGGGGTTCGAGGCGCTGTTTCCCGGCACGGACGGTTCACTCTACGGGCGGAGCCCACATGGGCTGACGGCGTCGCTCAGAAGGCCGACAGCCCGCTCCTGCCTGCCTGGGCTCTACCTCGCGGGCGGGGGAGCGCATCCGGGGGCAGGCATTCCCATGGCCACCCTCTCCGGGAAGCACGCGGCCGCGGCGACGCTGGGCGACCTTGCTTCGACATCGACGTCCCCCCGAACGGCTATGCCTGGTGGTATGTCGACGCCATCTCGGACTGTGGCAGCCGCGCCATCTCCATCATCGCCTTCATAGGCTCGGTCTTCTCTCCCTGGTATCGCTGGTCGGGGCGCCGCAACCCGGCCGATCACTGCTGCATCAACGTCGTCACCTACGGCCGCGGCGGGCGCTGGACGATGACCGACCGCGGCGAGGCCGCGCTCAGGCTCTCGGCCGACGAGATGCGGGTGGGCCCCTCGCGCCTGGCGTGGCAGGCCGGTCGGCTGGTGGTGGAGTTCGACGAGGCGACCCTGCCCCACCCCGGCCGGCTGCGCGGGCGCGTGGTGGTCACCCCTTCGGCGATCACCTCGGCGGAACTGCCGCTGGCGCCCGACGGCAGCCATGTCTGGCGGCCCTTCGCCCCGGTGGCGCGGGTGCAGGTCGAGATCGACCGGCCGGGATGGACATGGGCCGGCCACGGCTATTTCGACGCGAATTTCGGCACCGCCGCTCTGGAGGACGATTTCCGCTACTGGACCTGGGGGCGCTTTCCGACCCGCCCCGGCACGCGCGAGGAGGGCGCGGTCTGCTTCTACGACGCGATCCGGCGCGACGGCTCGGAGCTTGGCGTCGGCGTGCTGTTCGACGCGGCAGGGCAGGCCCGCGCCATCCAGCCGCCACCCAAGGCGCCCTTTTCGCGCTCGCTCTGGGCGGTGCGGCGCGAGACGCGGGCCGACGCCGGCTACAGGCCGAGACAGGTGAAGGCGATGCTGGATGCGCCCTTCTACACCCGCTCGGCGGTGCGCACGAAATTCGCTGGCGAGGAGACGGTGGGCGTACACGAGGCGCTCGATCTCGACCGCTTCGCCTCGCCTTGGCTGAAGCCGATGCTCGCCGTGAAGGTGCCGCGCCGCAAGCGCTGGCGCTGGGACGACTGAGCCCCGACTGATCCCCGCTTGAGCCGCGCCGCCGCCCGTTTGCATGGAACCGGCCCTGCCCCGGCCTCGTTGACTTGGTGAGCGGGCGGCAGATGCCGCCCAAATTCACTTTGGCCAGGCCGCGTTTCGAGTTGGCGCGGCCGGAAGGAGATTGTTGATGGACACCACCACCCTGATCGGCGTTCTGGCCTTCGGAACCATGTTCGCGGTGCTGGTCTTCGCCTACCGCAGCAATATCGAGATCGAACAACGGCGTGTGGAGAAGAAGCGGAAATCGACCCTTGCCGCCGACGCGCCCGACACCACGCCGCCGGGCGTCAAGCCGGTGGATACCTGATCCGGCGCTTTCGGTCGGATCCATGCTTGGGGCGGCGTATTGCCGCCCCTGTTGCATGCGATCCCGTCCTTGCAGCGCGTGATCGCCGGGGGACGCTCAGGTCGCGGCCGTGGGAGCGCCCATGCCCTGATCTGCAAGAAAGGCGCGAATGGCCGCAGCGGTCTGTGCCGGCACCTCCTCGTGCATCAGATGGCCGTGGGGCGGGTCGTTCGTCCAGATGGCGGCCGGCATCCGCGCGGCGGCACGTTCGGAGGTGGCAGGCGGCACCGCGCTGTCACGGCCCCCGGTGAGAAAGAGCGTGGGCACCGCGATCCGCGGCAGGCTGGCGATCAGCGGGTCGAGATCCCACTGCGCCATCATCGCCAGCGTTCCGTCCACATGGGCGCGATCGGCGAGCAGGCTGCGATAGAGCGACACCCCGCGCGCATCGAGCCGGCTGCCGGTCGACTGGATCAGCGCGCGCACGCTGGCCTCGCTGGAGGCTGTTCGGGAAAACAGCGTCGCCGTGAAGGGATTGAGCGCCAGCACCTTGGCCATCAGCGGGAACAGCCAGCCCGCCATGCCCCGGAACTTGCCGAGCGCGGCGTTCAGCCCCACCACCGCCCTCGGCGGCCCGGGTAGCAGCTCGGCCAGCCGCAACGCGAGCGCGCCCCCCGCCGAATGGCCGATCAGCGCATCGGGCGCGCGGTGCTCGTGGGCCATCAGCGCCGCCAGATCCTCGGCCATCGCATCGATGCCCAGCCGCAGCCGGCTGCCGGCCCGGCTGAAGCCCTGCCCTGGAAGATCCACCGCAAGCACGCGGTAGTCGCGGGCAAGCTCGGGCATGAGGTCGCGCCAGCTGTGGGTAGCGCCGCCCGCCCCGTGCAGCAGCAGAAGCGTGGGCACATCGGCGCCGGGCGGGGCCATTTCCTGCAGGTGCCAGCGGTGCGGACGGCAGGCGACAAAGCGGCTCGCGGCATGGTTGGGCCAGTGGGCGCCGTCGCGCTCCCAGTCCACGCCGGCTACTCCAGCGCGGCCGAGACGGCCGCCGAGAGCCTGCCGGCATCGGCGCGCGGCAGGGCGAGATACGGGCAGGCCATCTCGGCGGCGAGATTGCGCAGCGCGCGTTCGGGCCGCGCGCCCATGTCGATCACCAGACCCGGCACGCCCTGGGCGCGGAGGCTGCGGGCCAGCACCTGCGCATCCTCGGCGGCCCGGGCGCGGTCGGCCGCGCCGTCGAGGGCGATATTGGCGCGCCCGTCGGTGAGCAGCGCCACGGTGGGCGTCATGCCCCGCCCGCGCGCCTGCAGCGCCACCTGCAGCGCCGCCCGCAACCCGGCCGCCAGCGGTGTCCCGCCGCCGCCGGGAAGCTGCGCGAGCCGGCGCTTGGTCTGCACCAGGCTGCGGGTCGGCGGCAGCAGCAGCTCGGCCTGCTGCCCCCGGAACGCCACCAGCGCGACATGGTCGCGCCGGGCATAGGCCTCGGCCAGCAGCAGCTCCACCGCGCCCTTGGCCTCGGCCAGCCGGGCGAAGGCGGCGGAGCCCGAGGCATCGACCGCAAAGATCAGCAACCGGTCGGATTTCTCCTCGAAGCGGCGCAGGCGGATGTCGCCCATGCGGATGTGCAGCGGCCGGTCGGGGTCGGTGGCATGGGCCCGGCGCAGCGGCTGCCAGGGGGCCGCGTTGCGCAACGTGGCCACCAGATCGACCCGCGCCTCGCCCGAGGGGCGCCCGTGTCGCGCCGGCAGCGGACGTCCGCGGCGGTTGCCCCTGCGCGCCGCGCCGGCGCCCGAGCCCTTCGAGCCGCGCGCGGGCTTGGCACCGGCGAGACGTTCCAGAAGATCCGGCGGCAGCAGCGCCTTCGCGGCCTCCAGCAGGATCTCCTGCGGAATCTCGCCCGGGCTTTGCTGCTCCTCGCCCTCGGCCTCCGGTGGCGGTTCGGGGCTCTCGGGCGGCTCCGGCTCCGGCGGCGGCTGATCCTCGGGCGCCTCGGCCTCGGGAAACCGGGTCGCCCGGGGCACCAGCACCAGTTCGACGGCGCGCGTCAGATCCTCGACCGCGGCTTCGGCGCGGCCGGCAAGCGCGGCCTCGGCGCGGGCGGCGCGGGCGGCCAGCAGCGGGGCGCGCAGGCTCGCGATGCCGAGCCTCAGGCCCACGGCGACCAGATCCTCGGCGGCGTGGTCGGGCAGGCGCACCTCCGGCAGCAGCGCCCGGGCCGCGGCCAGCGCCGCGGCATCGAAGACGAAGCCCGGGCAGTCCCGCCAGCGCAGATCGGAAAGATCGATGTGAAAGGCGAGCCGGTCGGCCAGCGCCGACGGCAGGCTCTCCTCGGGCTCGGCGCCCTCGTCGAGCGCGATCAGCGCATGGCGGTGGGCGTCGAGCGTACCGGCCAGCCGCGCGGCCAGGCCCGTCGGGCAGCGCTCGGCCATGGGCAGCATCAGCGCTGCCGGCTCGGCCAGCAGGCCCGGGCGCGTCACCACCCGGCCCTCGGCGAGGGTGGCGGCCAGATCGACGCCGCCAAAGAGCGCCTCGTCACCGATGCCGGGGTGCAGCCGGCGCAGTGGCAGCGGCAGGACCGGCAGAGCCGCCACCGCCGCCTCGCGCACCGGGCCCGAGCGGGCCCGCAGCCACAGCCCGCCCAACCCGCCCGGGTCGATCGCCAGCAGCGCCAGCGCACCCCCGAGCCGCGCCCACTGGGCGGCGGCTTCGGCATGGGCTGGGATCACCCGAAGACCTCTTCGATCACCCGGCCGACGCGGGCGCCGCTGCCGGCCTCGTCGAGCGGATCGCGGCGCAACCGGTGGCGCAGCGCCATCGGCGCGACCCGGCGCAAGTGGTCGCGGTTCAGCTTCTCGGCGCCCTCGAATGCGGCCAGCGCACGGGCGGTGCGCAGCAGGGTCAGCTCGCCGCGCAGCCCGTCGGACCCGAGCGCGAGGCAGAGTTCGGCACAATCCTGCAGCGCCGCCTCGGGCGTGGCGATCTTCGGCAGGGTCTCGCGCGCGGCGAGGATCTGCTTGCGCAGCTTCACGTCCTGCCTGTGCCACTTGGCCATGAATCGGTCGTGGTCATTCTCGTAGGCGTCGCGGCGGCGGATGACCTCGATCCTCGTGGCAATGTCCTTCGGCGAGGTGACCTCGACCGACAGCCCGAAGCGGTCCAGCAGCTGCGGGCGCAACTCGCCCTCCTCGGGGTTGCCCGACCCGACAAGCACAAAGCGCGCCGGATGCCGGATCGAGAGCCCTTCGCGCTCGACCACGTTCTGGCCGGATTGCGCCACGTCGAGCAGCAGATCGACGATGTGGTCCTCCAGAAGGTTCACCTCGTCGATGTAGAGATAGCCGCGGTTGGCCCGGGCCAGCAGCCCCGGCTCGAACGCCTTCTCGCCCTGGCTCAGCGCGCGTTCGATGTCGAGCGCGCCCACGACCCGGTCCTCGGTCGCGCCCAGCGGCAGGTCGACCACCGGGGTCGGGCGGGTGACGATCTTTCTGGAGGCGAGCCGCGCCCAGTCGGGCACGTCGTCGAGCCGGGCGGAGTTGCAGGGGCAGCTTTCCACCGCCTTGATCGGCGGCAGCAGCGCGGCCAGCGCCCGCACCGCGGTGGATTTTCCCGTTCCCCGGTCGCCGAACACCAGAACGCCCCCGATCCCGGGGTCGATCGCCGTCAGCACCATCGCCTGCTTCATTTCCTCCTGGCCGACGATGGCGGAGAACGGGAAGGGAGCCTTCATGCAGCGGGCCTCTCGAGCGACTTCAGCGGGCTGTCGCCGCCCCAACTGCCACAGTCGCCGAGGATGCGGAAGCGGGCATAGAGCTCTTCCCGGAACCACTGTCCCTCGCGGACCGCCTTGATGGCGCGGGCGTGCGGCCCGTCCTCCCGGGCGAAATGCGCCATCGACCTGGTGTCGGGCCAGATCGAGAAGGTGACCTGCTGGAGCCAGGGCAACTCGCCGATGCCGATCTTGAAGGCGACGTTCTCGTCCATGCCGATGGCCTTCGAGATGTCGGGCTCGCGGCGCCAGAACTTCAGCGCCACCTTCGGTTTCACCGTCGCCCGGGTCAGCGCCGCCAGCGGGCCGTCGGCGGGCTCGGCAACGGCGTGGAAGGGCTGGGTGCCGGCCCATTGCCCGCGCACGCTGGTGGCGGCGAGAAACACCGTCCAGTCCTCGGCGGCATGGGCGCGCCAGCGCGCCCAGACGGGTGCCTCGCCGACGCGCTGCCGCGCGATCTCCTCGCTGGGCCAGGTGGCGAGGATGGCGTAGACGGCGGTGTTCGGGATCGGCGTGAAACCCTCGCCCGTGCCCGAGCCGCAGAGCTTCCACTGCAGCAGGTCGGGGGTGCGGCGCAACTCCCGGCGGGCAAGGCCCATCTGGCCGAAGACCCAGAGCCGGGCGGGAATCGACGGGAAGCGGAAAAGCGAGAGGCTGACGGTCTCCATCGTCCTACTCCAAGCAGGGATGTCAACGAATCCTGACATATTCGCCGCAGGGCCGAAAGAGCACTGGACGAATTGCCGCCTCTGGCCTAGCCTGACTGTCAAGCGAAACTGACAGTCAGGCGAACGGGGGCGCAGCGGATGCGCGAGCGGATGGAGGGCGACATCGCGGCCCATGCGGGCGGCGGCCGCGCCGTGGTGATCGGGGCGGGGCTGGGCGGGCTTGCCGCGGCGATGCGGCTGGGCGCCAAGGGATGGCGGGTGACGGTGATCGACCGGCTCGACAGGCCGGGCGGGCGCGGCTCGTCGGTCACGCAGAACGGCCACCGCTTCGATCTGGGCCCCACCATCGTCACCGTGCCGCAGGTGTTCCGCGAACTCTGGGCCGCCTGCGGCCGCGATTTCGACAGCGAGGTGGACCTGCGCCCGCTCGACCCGTTCTACGAGATCCGCTGGCCCGACGGGTCGAACTTCAGGGTGCGCCAGTCCACCGAGGCGATGCGCGCCGAGGTGGCACGGCTCTCGCCCGGCGACCTGAAGGGCTATGACCGCTTCCTCAAGGACGCCGAGGCGCGCTATGTCTTCGGCTTCGAGGATCTCGGCCGCCGGCCCATGAATGAGCTCTGGGAGCTCATCAAGGTGCTCCCGCGCTTCGCATGGCTCCGGGCCGACCGCTCGGTCTATGCCCATGCCGCGCGCCGGGTGAAGGACGAGCGGCTGCGCATGGCGCTGTCGTTCCACCCGCTCTTCATCGGCGGCGACCCGTTCCACGTGACGTCGATGTATATCCTCGTCTCGCATCTCGAGAAGGAATTCGGCGTCCACTATGCGGTGGGCGGCGTGCAGGCGATCGCAGATGCCATGGCCCGGGTGATCGCCGATCAGGGCGGCACGCTGCGGCTGGGCGAGGAAGCCGACGAGATCCTCGTGAAGGACGGCCGCGCCGCCGGGCTGCGCAGCGCGCGGGGCGAGATCCTCGCCGCCGATCTGGTGATCTCGAACGCCGATGCCGGGCACACCTATTCGCGTCTGCTGCGCAACCGGCCCAAGCGGCGCTGGAGCGACGCGAAGCTCGACCGACGCACATGGTCGGCCGGGCTGTTCGTCTGGTATTTCGGCACGAAGGGGACGAAGGGCCTGTGGCCCGAGCTCGGCCACCACACCATCCTCAACGGCCCGCGTTATCGGGGGCTGGTGGAGGACATCTTCCTCAAGGGCCGGCTGGCGGAGGACATGAGCCTCTACATCCACCGCCCCTCGGTGACCGACCCGACGGTGGCGCCCGAGGGTGACGACACCTTCTATGCGCTCTCGGTGGTGCCGCATCTGGGCTTCGACGATCCGGTGGACTGGGCGGCGCAGGCCGAGCCCTACCGCCAGGCGATGGAGAAGGTGCTGGAGGAACAGGTGATGCCCGGTTTCACCGCCCGCCTCTCGGCCTCCCACATCCTGACCCCGGCGGATTTCCGGAGCCGTTATCTCTCGCCCCATGGCTGCGGCTTCTCCATCGAGCCGCGTATCCTGCAATCGGCCTGGTTCCGGCCCCACAACGTCAGCGAGGAGTTGCCCGGCCTCTATCTCGTGGGCGCCGGCACCCATCCCGGCGCGGGCCTGCCCGGGGTGGTGAGTTCCGCGGAGGTGCTGGGCAAGCTCGTGCCCGATGCGCCGGCGATGGCCGCGCCGCTGCCGCAGGCTGCGGAATGACGGCCGCGGCCACCGATGCGCCGCCGGTGCCCTCCGCGCCGGGCGGCACGCGGCTCACCCAGGCCGATCTCGATCATTGCGAGGCGGCGATCCGCACCGGTTCGCGCAGCTTCTTCACCGCCTCGCGGCTGTTGCCCGGGCGCGTCCGTCGGCCCGCGCTGGCGCTCTATGCCTTCTGCCGGCTGTCGGACGATGCGGTGGACCTGACGCGCGAGAAACCCGCCGCCATCCTCGCGCTGCGCGACCGGCTCGATCTCGTCTATCGCGGCACGCCGCGCAACGCGCCCGCGGACCGGGCTTTCGCGGCCATCGTCGAGGACTTCGAGATGCCGCGCCAGCTGCCCGAGGCACTTCTGGAAGGGCTCGCCTGGGACGCGCAGTTCCGCCGCTATGCCACGCTCGCCGATCTGCACGCCTATTCGGCGCGGGTGGCGGCAGCGGTGGGCGCCATGATGTGCGTGCTGATGCGGGTGCGCGACGCCGATGCGCTGGCGCGGGCCTGCGATCTGGGCCTCGCGATGCAGCTGACCAACATTGCCCGCGATGTGGGCGAGGATGCCCGCGAGCAAAGGCTTTTCCTGCCGCTCGACTGGCTCGCGGAGGCCGGCATCGACCCCGAAAGCTTCCTGGCTGATCCGCAGCCCACGCCCGCGCTGCGCCGGGTCGTGAAGCGGCTGCTGGCCGAGGCCGACCGGCTCTATTTCCGCTCCGAGGCCGGGATCGCCTGCCTGCCGGTGGCCTGCCGGCCCGGGATCGCCGCGGCGCGCCACATCTACGCCCGGATCGGCGCCGAGATCGCCCGCGCCGGCCACGACAGCATCACCCGGCGCGCCTATACCGGCGCCGGGGGCAAGCTCTGGGGGCTGGGCAGTGCGGCGGTGCACACCGCCGTCACACTCACCCTTCCGCGTCCGGTGGAGCTGCACGCCCGGCCCGAGCCGGCGGTTGTCTTCCTCGTCGAGGCCGCGGCCAAGGCGCCGCCCGCGCGCGAGACCTGGGCCGACGGCCGCTCGGCGGCCCTGCTGGCCGTGCTCGCCGATCTGGAGGCGCGCGACCGCTCGCGCGCCGCCGCCCGGCGCCAGACCGCCTGAGCCGTGCCGCGCGGCCGGTCTGCCGGCTGGCCGGTTGCCGCGCGCAAGAACCGTGCCGGCCGCGACAAACGGTCTTGATCCGGGCCGCGCAGCCGCTAGAACCACCCCATGGATTGGTTGCTCTTCGCCGTCTTTCTTGCGGCCTGCATCGCAGCCGGGACCACCGGCGCGATGTTCGAGCCGGGTGCGTGGTACCGCTCGATCGCCAAGCCGCGCTGGACCCCGCCCGACTGGGTATTCCCGGTCACGTGGTTCGCCCTCTACATCTGCATGTCGCTGGCGGCCACGCGCGTTGCCATGACGCCGGACGCCGGGCTGGCGCTGGCGCTCTGGTCGCTGCAGATCGCGCTGAACACACTGTGGACTCCGATCTTCTTCGGGCTGAAGCGGCTGGGCGCGGCCCTGGTGGTGATCGTCGCACTCTGGTTGTCGGTGGCCGCGACGCTTCTGGCGTTCTGGCAGATCGACGTGATCGCAGGCGTGTTGTTCGTCCCCTATCTCGTCTGGGTCAGCATCGCGGGCGCGCTGAACCTCTCGGTCTGGTGGATGAACCGGGGAGCCGTGCAGCCGGCCTCCTGATGGCCCGCCGGCGCCCGTCAGCAAGCGCGACGCCAGCTGCCGACCGGCTCGGTGCCGCGGCGGCTGGCCCGTGCAGACCTCAGCCGGCCAACAGGCGCTCCACCCAGTCTGGCACGACTTCGCTGGCCGGGCCCAGCAGATGCGCGTCGAAGGCGTCGGCGACCTCGGACGGCGCGAGGTTGATCTCCAGTGTCCGCACCCCGGCGGCCGCAGCCTCGGACACGAATCCGGCGGCGGGATAGACGGCGCCCGAGGTTCCGATGGCGACGAAGAGCTCGGCCCGTGCCAGCGCCGTCTCGATGCGCTCCATGTGATAGGGGATCTCGCCGAACCACACCACATCCGGTCGCGTGGCCTGGGCACCGCAGGCGGGGCAGGCGTCGGACGCGTGCATCTCCGCCGGAGCGTCCCAGCGATGGCCGCAGGCGGCGCAGAGCGCGCGGGAAAGCTCCCCGTGCATGTGGATCACGTCGTGGCTGCCGCCGCGTTCGTGCAGATCGTCGATGTTCTGGGTGACCAGGGTCACCGCGCCCGGCCAGTGCGCCTGCAGCCGCGCCAGCGCCCGGTGCGCCGGGTTCGGGGCGGCCGCCAGCATGTTGGCCCGGCGGGCGTTGTAGAAGCCCTGCACCAGCGCGGGATCGCGGGCGAAGCCCTCCGGCGTGGCGACATCGGCGAGATCATATCGCGACCAGATCCCGCCCGCATCGCGGAAGGTCCCCAGTCCGCTTTCGGCCGAGACGCCGGCCCCGGTCAGCAGCAGGATCGGCGCCCCGCGACCGACGATGACGCCGTCCGTTCCCACTCAGCGGACGCAGTAGGCCTCGGCAGTGGCGGTGAAGGCGCGATAGCGCTGCCAGAAGGCCCGGTCCCGGCTGCTGCGCGACACGCGGATCTGCTGGGCACGGTCCGGATCGCGGAAGAACCGGGCCGCCTGCCGCTGGTCCGAGCGGTTCAGGTGCCGGTTCGCCGCCTGCTGGATGCAGCGGCACAGCGCCCGGTTGGCCGCCCCTCGGTCGGAACGCATGCAGGCCGTCTCGATGGCGCTGGCCGTGGCGACCTGCGGAAGCGCCGGCATGGCCAAGGCGGCCAGAAACAGCGCGATGAAGGTGTTTCGCATTTCTCTGCCTCGATCGGTTTTTCTTGCGGTTTCTTGCATTGCCGGGTGCGCCGCACGGCCTGTGCACGCGCGCCCGCCGGCGGCAGTATGCGCAATCGGTCGCGGCAACGCAATTTCATTCCGCGGACATGCGGCCCCGTCAGAGGGATGGGGCGCTGGCCGAGCACCCGGCCCCGGCGGGCCGCCAGGCCTAGTTCAGGCGGCTCTCGACCTCCGAGATGCCGCTGTCGATCAGCGCGACGGTATCCTCGCGGCTCATCTGCCGGGCGATGACGTCGGCCGCGGCAGCCACGGCGACGGCGACGGCGCGGTTGCGCACCGAGCGCAGGGCGGCCGCCTCGGCCGCGGCGATCTGCTCCTCGGCAGCAGCGAGGCGGCGGGTCACCTGGGTCTCGATGTCGCGCTTGGCCTGGGTGGCGGCATCCTGCGCCTCCTCGGCGGCGCGGGCGACGATGCGCTCGGCCTGCCCCTTCACCTCGTGCAGCTTGCGCTCGTAGCTGGCCAGCACCTGCTGGGCCTCCTCGCGCAGCCGCCGTGCCTCGTCGAGATCGGCGCGGATCTGTTCCGCGCGCTGGTCGAGATATCCGGTGATGAACCCGGGCACGCGGAAGTAGACCAGGATGCCTATGAACAGCACGAAGGCGATCAGGATGACGATGTCGGTGTTGTAGAGCGACAGGAAGGGCTTGCCCTCGACGGCGGCAAGGGCCGGGCCGGCCGCGACCAGGGCGGCGAGCGTGAGTGTAAGCTTCCTCATGCCGCCTTCCCCTTCAGCCGCGCGGTCACCGCCGCCTCGACGGCGGCGGGATCGCCCGTCTGCCCCATGGCGGAGATCACCTCGCCCGCGGTGTCGCGCGCCACCTGCTCCACGGCCGTGGCGGCCTCGGCCTGGATGGCGGCGAGGCGGCGCTCGGACTCGGCCGTCTTGGCGGCGATCTCGGTGTCGGCCTTCTGCATGGCGATCTCGAGCTGCTCCTGCATCTCGCGCTTGGTCTTGTCGATGATCCGGTTGGCCTCGGCCCGGGCGTCGGCCAGCGCCTTCTTGTAGGCGGCCTCGGCCTCCTCGGCCTCCAGCTTCAGCTGCTCGGCCCGCGCGATGTCGTTGGAGATCGCGCCACGCCGCTCGGCCAGAACGGCACCGATGCGGGGCAGCGCCACCCGCGACAGGATCAGGTAGATCACCACAAGCGTGACGACGAGCCAGAAGATCTGGTTCGGGAAGGTCGCGAAGTCGAGCTGGGGCATCCCGACGGTTTCGCGCTCCAGCTCCAGCTGGTCGATGTCTTGCTCCATGCCGCCCTCCTTGGCCGCCGCCGCCGAACGCCCCGCCGCGACGGCGGGGCGCGTTCGATCACACGGCGAACATCAGCAGAAGCGCGACCAGGAACGAGAAGATCCCGAGCGCCTCGGCAAAGGCGATGCCGATGAAGAGGAATGCCGTCTGGCCGGGCGCGGCCGACGGGTTGCGCAGCGCGCCCGAAAGGTAGTTGCCGGCCACATGGCCCACGCCGATGGCGGCGCCGCCCATGCCGAGGCAGGCCAGGCCCGCGCCGAGATAGGCACCCATTACGACGATATCGCCTTCCATGATTCGGTCTCCTGTTTTGGAATGGCTGGGATCGGGGCGACCTGCCCGCGCCTCAGTGATGCGGGTGCAAGGCGTCCTTCAGATAGACGCAGGTCAGGATGGTGAAGACGTAGGCCTGGATCAGCGCGACCAGCAGCTCCAGCCCGTAGAGCGCGGTGACCGCCACGATCGGGATGACGGCGCCGACGCCGAGTGCGCC
>PUNI01000110.1 GCA_003551745.1 Paracoccaceae bacterium
ATCCGCGAGCATGACGGGGGGCAGCCTCACGACAAGGCCGAGGCAGGGGCGCTGGCCGAGGCGGCGCAAGCCGCCGGCATCACCGCCGAGGCCCTGCGGCGCCTCTGGGCCGATCATCCCGACGCCCGGGCCTATCTGGCGTACCTGACCCAGTATGGCCCTGCCGCTATGGGCGCGGCGGCAATGGCCCTCGGCTGGAACGCGACCCGTGCCTGGCAAGCCGAGGCCCGCCTTCGTGCCGCGGGGCTCGTCAGCATGGACGACCTCGGCCGCGCGCGGCCGCTCGGGAGCACGCCATGACACCCCGCGCGCTCGCCACGGTTTGGCCTGGCCAGGTGCCGTTCGTCTTGCAGGAGGGCCGCGAAGCCGTAGGCAGCTTCACGGCGCCCCGGCGCCAGAGCACGAGCGCCAAGAGCAGCTGCGCGCCACGCCTGTTGCTCTGCGACGGTCGGATCAACATCTTCGGTCCGATGCTGCCTATCAGGATTACTGTCACACCGCAGTGCGGCTCTCCCAATAGCCGTTGCGCAAGCGAATTATCTTCTGGCCCGCTGCGTTCAAACGAGCTTGCGGTGATCGGAAGCTTAAGAAGGCACGGCCCAGCACCTTGCCTGATCGTACAGCACCCGGGCTTGCCACCGGGTGCTATGTTCTTTTCGGCCTCGCTTGTTGCCGCCAGGCGCGCCGTCCGCCGGACGGCGCGACCCGGATTCGCATCAGTCGGGAACGATCCGATAGATGTCGCCCTCGTCGATGGCGGCATAGAGGTTGCCGTCAGGACCCTGCACCAGCGACCGGAACCGGCCCGAGCCCATCGGCAGCGGCATCTCGGAGACGTCATGGACCGACAGCCCGTCCTCGGCGAGGTCGATAACGTCGATGCGCTGGCCGACCGGGGTGCCCCCGAAGCCAATGCCCATCAGCCCGACGAGCAGGCGGCCGTTCCAGTCGCCCCACTGATCGCCTTCCAGGAACACCGCCGAGGACATGCCCTGCGACAGCATGTTGTTGTCCCACGCCGGCGGCATGGCGTCGGGATAGGTCTCGAGGTCGGTCATGGGCATCCAGGCCGCGCGGGCCTCGGGGTCCATCCCCTCCATCTGGTTGGGTTCGTAGCCGCAGTAGTTGTCGGGGCAGTCGCCACGGCCGGCCATGTTCGGGCGCGGGTCCCAGCCGCCATTGCCGCCGGGCACTAACGCGGTGATCTCGTCCGAATGCCAGGGCCCGTGCTCGGCGATGACCGGCCGATGGTCGCTGGGACGGAAGGCAATGCCCTGCACGTTGCGGAACCCGTAGCCGTAGATGCGAGGATCGAACCCGTCCGGCGCGCCGTTGTCGGGTGCGGCGTTGCCATCGGTGTCGATGCGCAGCACCTTGCCGCCCAGCAGCGTCGGCGACTGCGGCACCTCGCCATTATGGGTATCGCCCGTCGTGACATAGAGGAACCCGTCGCCCGGGTTGAACCTCACCCGCCCGCCGTTGTGCGCGCCGGGGCCGCCGAAGGGATGCGCGCTCGACCGCGGCTTGAAGGGGATGTCGGTCACGATGTCGGTGCGGTTTGCCACGGAGTCGAAGCCCTCGCTGACCTCGAGCCGCATCACCCGGTTCGAGCCGGGCGGTGTGAGGCTGGAGGTCGACATGACATAGATGCGGCGGTTGCTGTCGAAGTCGGGATCGATCGCCACACCCATCATGCCGGCCTGCCCCTCGCAGAACAGGTCATAGTGGATGTCGTCGAAGTCCGAGCTGCGCACCATGCCCAGAAGCGGCCGAACCTCGCCGTCCGGCATCATCACCGACAGCCCGCGGCATTTCTCGGTGAAGAACATCGTGCCGTCGGGCAGAAAGGCCATGTCCCAGGGATTGTCGAGCCCGGACAGGACCGTGTCATGGGACAGGGACGGCGCATCGGCCTCTGCCGTTCCGGTCGACGCCCCGTAGGACGCAACAGAGGCGATGGCCGCGCAAAGCGGCCACAGGGTAAGTCGGTTCATCGATTTCCTCCCGATCTTGCCGCGCACTCCTCCCGGCGCGGCATTCGGTCAGGATATGGCAACTCACGGATGCGTCAATAGGGCTTGGCTCGCGCTAAGCGGCAGCACCGGCGCCGCCGACCCGCCGCGCGGACTCAGCGAAAGGTCTCGGCGATGAAGGCCGACAGGTTGGCGATGTCCTCGTCCGACAATTCGTCGGCCAGCGAGAACATCAGCGCCGAGTTGGGCCCCACAGTTTCCCGGGCGCGGTAGCTCTTCAGCCTGCTGGTTATGAACTCCGCGTCGCGGCCTGCGATCGAGGGAAAGCTCGCCATGCCCCGGCCGGTCCGACCGTGGCAATTGACGCAATTCACCCCGTAGCGCTCCTCGCCGGCCGCAAGGTCTGCAGCCGCAGCCTGGCCCGCACCAAAGCCACCCGCCGCAAGCGCAGCGAGCAGGATTGCGGTCTTCATATCGGCTCTCCTCCCCGTCCCATGGTTCCGGCTGCGCCGCCGCCGGCCTGCGCCCTCCGAAAGCGATATGCATGATGTAACTTGAGCTGCACCGCCTTGACCAGCCACCCGGTCGCCCCGGCGAGCCCGAATACGCGCCGGCGCAGCCTGACCGGGCGTTGTGTTGCCGGGCTTGCCTGCGTTACTGTCCAACGGGCCTGACAGATGCCTGTGCGGGCGACGGGGTCCGACCACGGGAGGCTTGCGATGACCCTTCTCAGACAGACGATGCTGGCCCTCGCGCTTCTTGGCGCGACCTTCCTGCCGGGAGCCGGCGCCATGGCCCAGCCGAAGCCGCACCATTTCGTCTTCAGCATCACCACCGACGAGGCCTGGGCGACGGGCTCGGCGCTGACGCAGGCGCTGGTCGCCTCCGAGCTTGGCCACCGGGTCACCGTTCTGCTGAGCGTGCGCGGCATCTATCTGGCGCAGGCAGGGTCGGCGCAGGGCGGGTTCGCCGTCACCGCGAAATCCCCGCGCGAGATGCTGGCCACGCTGATCCGCGACGGCCATGCGGTGCTGGTCTGCGGGGTCTGCATGGTGGCCGGCGGCATGGACACCGAAGACCTGATCGAGGGCGCGACGATCTCGGGCCCCGAGGCGACCTTCGATGCGCTGACGATGCCGGACACGGTTGTCCTGAGCTACTGATCGCAGCCGCCCGGGCGGTGCTGCCGCCCGGGCGCGCCGATCAGCCAAGATGATGGGTTTCGGGGATGCCCCAGACAGGGGTTTCGATCCCCTCCATCCGCGCCTTCAATTGCAGCGCCAGGAACTGCGAGTAATGGCGCGACTGGTGCAGGTTGCCGCCATGGAACCACAGCCCCTCCTGCTGCGTGGGCTTCCACATGTTGCGCTGCTCGCCGACCCAGGGGCCAGGGTCCTTGGTGGTCTCGGAGCCCAGCCCCCAGCATTTCCCCACCTTGTCGGCAACGTCCTGACCGATCAGATCCGCAGCCCAGCCGTTCATGGAGCCGTAGCCGGTGGCGTAGACGATCAGGTCGGCCTCCAGCCTGGCGCCGTCCTGCAGCACCAGCCCATCCTCGACGATCTCATCGATGTCGCCATGGGCGAGCTTGATCTGGCCGTCGATGATCAGCTGCGAGGCGCCGACGTCGATGTAGTACCCCGAGCCGCGGCGCAGGTACTTCAGGAAAAGCCCCGAGCCGTCATCGCCCCAGTCGAGCCAGAAGCCGGCCTTCTCGAGACCTTCATAGAACTCCGCGTTGCGCTCGCGCATCTGGTCGTAGAGCGGTTTCTGGAAGTCAGCGAGGATCGCATAGGGGATCGAGGCGAAGATCAAGTCGGCCTTTTCGGTGGTCATGCCGGCGCGCACGGCTTCTTCGGAGTAGAGGGCGCCAAGGCCGATCTCCATCAGCGTGTCGGAGCGCACGATGTGCGTGGAGGACCGCTGCAGCATGGTCACGTCCACATCGTTCTCCCACAGCGCCGCGGCG
>PUNI01000534.1 GCA_003551745.1 Paracoccaceae bacterium
ATTTGTCATGGCAGTGAACGAGATCTGCCAAGCCCCAGCGGAGTTCATATGTCGATGGATCAGCGGCTATTGCACCGTGTCGAGTAACGCGAACTTCGAAAGATAATTTCTGTGAACAAGTTCTGGCACCTTGCGCACATTGTGGTAACCAAAACTGTCAAATGCTCGGGTGAGTGCCTCTCTGTCCTTCTCCGGTTTTGCGCCATCGGTGATTATTGTTTCCCAAAGGTCTGAAATGACCCGGGCTTCATGAAGATAGTTGGTAAGCGGGAAGCTGAGGCCGCTCAGGTCCGGTAGTTCCAAGGCATGAGGGCGTCGATTTCGGCGCTTGGCCATTTGTTGGCGATGCGCTCAAGGGTTTGGGTCAGCCAGGCCGTAGGGTCGACGTTGTTCATTTTGCAGGTCTGCAGGAGGGTGGCGACGGTGGCCCATGTTCGGCCGCCGCCGTCCGATCCGGCGAAGAGGCTGTTCTTGCGGGTGATGGTCTGGGGCCTGATGGCGCGCTCGACGATGTTGGAGTCGAGTTCGATCAGGCCATCGGTCAGGAAGCGCTCGAAGATGTCGCGCCGGGCGATGGCGTAGCGGATGGCCTCGGCCAGCTTCGATTTGCCCGAGATGCGCGGCAGGGTCTGCTGCCAGAGGGTGAACAACTCGGCGACGATGGGGGCCGAGATGGCCTGCCGCGCGGCGGCGCGCGCCTCGGGGCCTTGGCCACGCACCTCGGCCTCGAGCTTCCAGAGTTCGGTCATGCGCTCGACCGTGGTGGTGGCGACCTGGCTGTCCCCGGCGGTATGGAGTTCGTAGAAGCGCCGCCGGCTATGAGCCCAGCATCCGGCGAGGCGCGGGCCATCATTGCCGCCGTCCTTGCGGACGAGCTGGTTGTAGGCGGCGTAGCCGTCCACCTGGAGAATGCCGCCGTAGCCGCCGAGATGCCTGCGGACACATTCTCCGGATCGACTGTCCTCGAAGCGATAGGCCACCATGGGCGGCCCGCTGCCGCCGAAGGTGCTGTCGTCGCGGGCATAGGCCCAGAGCCAGGCCTTCTTCACGGCGCCGGTTCCGGGGGCGAGGGTCGGCAGGCTGGTCTCATCGGCGAAGACGCGCGGGCCCTTCAGGATTTCGCCCAGCACATGCGCCGCGAGGATCTCCAACTCGAAGCCGACCCGGCCCATCCACTGCGCCATCAGCCGCCGGTCGATCTCCACCCCGTCGCGGGCATAGATACCTTCCTGCCGGAACAGCGGCAGGCCATCGGCATATTTGGAGATCGCGATCTGGGCCAGCAGGGCCTCGGTTGGCAGGCCGCTTTCGATGATATGGGCCGGAGCAAGCGCCTGGATGACCCCGCCTGCGTCCTTGAACGCATATTTCGGGCGGCGGGTCACGATGACACGGAACCTGGCCGGGATGACATCGAGGCGTTCACTGACGTCTTCGCCGATCAGCACCTTCTCTCGGCCTGCGTGTTCCGGCAGGACCT
Organism: Paracoccaceae bacterium; assembly: GCA_003551745.1. Taxonomy (GTDB): domain Bacteria; phylum Pseudomonadota; class Alphaproteobacteria; order Rhodobacterales; family Rhodobacteraceae; genus Rhodobaculum. Next base: position 1,481 of record PUNI01000534.1, read on the forward strand.
CGGGCTCGATCACCACCTCGACCCGCTCGAGATGGGGCGGAAAGCCCTTGCGCGGCCGCGGAGCCCGCTTCTCACCCGCAGCCCGGCCTTGGCCTGTCTGCGCCTTCAGCGCCGCGATGCCGGTCTCGATCTCCTCGAAGACGAAGGACTGTTGCGCCTCCTCGTCAGCACCGGCCCCGGCGCTGCCCAGCTTCTCGGACCGGCGCCCGAACCGGGCACGGTCATAGGCCTTCAGGATCTGCATCAGCCGCTTGATCCGCGCGTCGGCATCGAGGCTGCGCGCCTTCAGGACCGCATTCTCGTCCTCCAGCGCAGACGTCTTCTCCGCCATGGTGCGGACCATGGCCTTGAGCAGGTCCATGTCGTCGGGCAAGGAAAGATCATCGGTGCGCATGCTGCACGGGATAGCATATCCCGCTAGGCCATGCCTCAGGTGATCGACATTCCAGGCCGGGGTGATTCACTTTGCCGCAGGCCGATTAGCCAGCAAATACAGGGGCTTTCACTGCCACGGGACGCACCCGTTTCCAGTCCAGCCCCTCGAGCAGTGCCATCAGCTGGGCGTAGTTGAGCTGCACCCGGACAGGCCCGATCCGCGGCCAGCAGAACGAGGATTTCTCCAGCCGTTTCGCAAACAGGCACACGCCGCTGCCATCCCACCAGACGATCTTGACCCGGTCCGCCCGCTTCGAACGGAACACGTAAAGCGCGCCGCTGAACGGGTCGCTACCGGCATCGCGCACCAACGACAGCAGGCTGTCCGGGCCCTTCCGGAAGTCCACGGGCTGGCTGGCCAGATAGACCTTCACGCCCGACGGCATCATGCCGAGCGCACCGCACGCAGGATCCGGCGCAGCGCTGCCTCGCTGAGGTCCGGGCCGACGCGGATCGTCACTTCGCCAACCACGATCTCCACCATGGGAGCTGGTGCGCACGCCGGGGTAACGGCGTCCTGCTTCTTCAGAAAGGCCTTGCGCCAGCCGAACAGCTGCGGCGGCGAAATCCCCAGGCGGCGCGCCAGTGCGGAAACGTTCACGCCAGGCTCCAGCGCCGCCGCGACCGCTTGCGCCTTGAACTCAACCGACCATCGACGACGCTCCCCGACCGGAGCACCATCGAAACGCTCGATCACGGCCTCGACCAACTGTAAGCTACCAGTCGCGGGCATAGGCGTAGAACTAGTCGTAGACATGGAACCTCGGCGTCAGAACAACGCCACCAGTCTATCCCAGGAAGACCATGCCGCTAACCCACGGGGTCTCCTTGCCGCTTACAAGCAAACCCGCACGATGCCGCCTGAAACTGCGCATCCGGTCCTTTCGGACGTGGCGCATCGAACCTTTCGTTTCGGTAAACATTCTCGATATTTCGTTTTTTCTCAGTCACTTGCCAAGTTGCGCAAATTTGCGCAGAGATTGGCGGCCAGTGCCTCGGGTTATTGAAGCGGATAATGGGAAACCCCGACAGGAGTGCCGCCCTCCCCCCGCGGGACAGTCGATGCAACCTATCCAGTGCGCCCCGCGTTCATCGTACGAACAACCGAGGTGCCCGACATGTCCGACAAGTCCCCACCGAAACAACCCTTCCGCAGCGGCGCGCTGAAAGACCCACGCCTGCCCCTGCCCAAGTTCCCCAAGCAACGCCAGGAATGGCCCGGCCTCGCCTGCCGCATGGACCCGCTGCCCGACCACGGCGAGGAAAGCTATCGCGGCTCGGGTCGGCTGCAGGGGCGGCGGGCGCTGATCACCGGCGGAGACAGCGGCATCGGCGCAGCGGTCGCGATCGCCTTCGCGCGCGAGGGCGCCGATATCGCGATCAGCCATCTGGAGGCTGAACAGGAGGACGCTGACCGCATCACCGATTTGGCCCTTAAAGAGGGGCGCACCGCCCTTTCGCTGCCCGGCGACATCCGCGACGAGGAGACCTGCAAGGCGCTGGTCGCGAAGGCAGTCGAGGGTCTTGGCGGGCTCGACGTCCTTGTCAACAATGCCGGCCGCCAGCAATACTGCACCGATCTCGCGGAGCTTTCCACCGAGGCCTTCGACGCCACCGTCAAGACCAATGTCTACGCGCCCTTTTGGATCACCCGCGCCGCGCTGCCGCACCTGGAGGCCGGCGCCTCGGTCATCTTCACCGCCTCGGTGCAGGCGCGCGACCCGTCGGGGCATCTGCTGGACTACGCGCAGACCAAGGCTGCGAACCTCGCCTTTGCGCAGGGGCTGGCCAAACAGCTCGCGCCGCGCGGCATCCGCGTCAACGCGGTCTGCCCGGGGCCATATTGGACTGCGCTGCAAATCTCGGGCGGGCAGCCGCAGGAGGCGATCCCGGAATTTGGCGCCTCCGAACCCTTGGGCCGCGCCGGCCAGCCTGTCGAGATCGCGCCGCTCTATGTCCTCCTGGCCTCGGACGAGGCGAGCTACATCACCGGCGAAAACCTCGCCGCGATCGGCGGCAGCGGCG
>PUNI01000249.1 GCA_003551745.1 Paracoccaceae bacterium
TACAGCGAGTTGCGCGAATACATGCGCCGCCAGCAGCGCAGGGGCGGCTATGTCGAGGTCAACACCCCGCAGGTGGTTTCCCGCGTGCTGTGGGAGAAATCCGGCCACTGGGAGGCCTATCGCGACAACATGTTCCTGGTGGAGGTCGCCGAAGAGGGCGCCAAGGAAAAGCGCATCAACGCGCTGAAACCGATGAACTGCCCCTGCCATGTGCAGGTCTACAACCACGGCCTGAAATCCTACCGCGACCTGCCGCTCAGGCTCGCGGAATTCGGCTCCTGCCACCGCTACGAGCCTTCGGGCTCGATGCACGGGCTGATGCGCGTGCGCGGCTTCGTGCAGGACGACGCCCACATCTTCTGCACCGAGGACCAGATCGAGGACGAATGCGCGGGCTTTCTCGATCTGCTGGCGTCGGTCTACGCCGATCTCGGATTCGAGCGCTTCGACATCAAGCTCTCCACCCGGCCCGAGACGCGCGTCGGCTCCGACGTGGTGTGGGACAAGGCCGAGGCGGCGCTGGAACGCGCGATCCTGAAGGTGCGCAACGATTTCGAGCTCGACCCCGGCGAGGGCGCCTTCTACGGCCCCAAGCTCGACTTCAAGCTCACCGACGCGATCGGCCGCGATTGGCAGTGCGGCACCTTCCAGGTGGATTTCAATCTGCCCGACCGGCTCGGCGCCGAATATGTGGGCGAAGACGGCGCGAAGCACGCCCCGGTGATGCTCCACCGCGCCATCCTCGGGTCGTTCGAGCGCTTCCTCGGCATCCTGATCGAGAACTATGCCGGGAAACTCCCGTTCTGGCTGGCGCCGCGGCAGGTCGTCGTCGCCACCATCGTGTCCGATGCCGACCCCTGGGCCGCCGAGGTCACCGCGGCGCTGACCGCCGCGGGCCTGCGCGCGGAAAGCGACACGCGCAACGAGAAGATCAACTACAAGGTCCGCGAGCACTCGGTCGGCAAGGTCCCGGTGATCCTCGCCCTCGGCGCCCGCGAGGTGGAAAGCCGCACGGTGACCATCCGCCGCCTCGGCGAGCAGGGCACCCGCACCCTGCCCCTCGACGAGGCGGTGCAGGCCCTCGCGCAGGAGTCAACGCCGCCCGACCTGCGCTGAGGGGCCAGCAGCAGTCGCCGGCCGCGCCGCGGGCCTGCCTCCTGCGGTCTCCGGCTGCATGGCCAACCCATTCCCCCTATGACTCCTTGCGGGCATGCGATAAGGAGTGGTTTAACGTTGAACTATTCCGGCGCGGGGGCGTCGGCGCAACGGGGGGAGAGCCTGATGGCCGCACGCAAGGCCGCTTCGGCGGCGAAGGTCTCGCGCGACGAACTGCTCGGGTACTACCGCGAAATGCTCCTGATCCGGCGCTTCGAGGAGAAGGCCGGCCAGCTCTACGGCATGGGGCTGATCGGCGGCTTCTGCCATCTCTACATCGGCCAGGAGGCCGTGGTGGTCGGACTTGAGGCCACCGCCGAGGAGGGTGACCGGCGCATCACCACCTACCGCGACCACGGCCACATGCTGGCCTGCGGGATGGACCCGAAGGGCGTGATGGCCGAACTCACCGGCCGCGAGGGCGGCTACTCGCGGGGCAAGGGCGGCTCGATGCACATGTTCTCGAAGGAAAAGCACTTCTACGGCGGCCACGGCATCGTCGGCGCCAACGTGCCGATCGGCGCGGGGCTGGCCTTCGCCGACAAGTACATGGGCAACGACCGTGTCACCTTCACCTATTTCGGTGACGGCGCCGCCAACCAGGGCCAGGTCTACGAGACCTACAACATGGCCATGCTGTGGTCGCTGCCGGTGATCTTCGTGATCGAGAACAACAAGTACGCGATGGGCACCTCCGTGCAGCGCGCCACCCGCTCGCCCAGCCTGTGGGAGCGCGGCGCCGCCTATGGCATCCCCGGCGAGGAGGTCGACGGGATGGACGTTCTGGCGGTGAAGGCGGCCGGCGAGAAGGCCGTCAAGCACTGCCGGGCCGGCAAGGGCCCCTACATCCTCGAGATCATGACCTACCGCTACCGTGGGCATTCCATGTCGGACCCGGCGAAATACCGCACCCGCGACGAGGTGCAGAAGGTCCGCGAGGAACGCGATGCGATCGAGCATGTCCGCCAGCTGCTGCTGACCGGCAAGCACGCGAGCGAGGACGACCTCAAGGCGATCGACCGCGAGATCAAGGACGTCATCAACGCCGCCGCCGATTTCGCCCGCGAGAGCCCGGAGCCCGACCTCGCCGAGCTCTGGACCGACATCTACGCCGACGCCTGAGGGGGGAGAGACCGCATGGCCACCGAGATCCTGATGCCGGCGCTCTCGCCCACCATGGAGGAGGGCACGCTGGCGAAATGGCTCAAGCAGGAAGGCGACAACGTCGCCGCCGGCGACATCATCGCCGAGATCGAGACCGACAAGGCGACGATGGAGTTCGAGGCCGTCGATGAGGGCATCCTGGGCAAGATCCTGATCGCCGAGGGCACCGAGGGGGTGAAGGTCAACACCCCGATCGCGGTGCTGGTCGAGGAAGGTGAAAGCGTGAAGGATGCCGCAGCCGAACCGGCTCCAGAAACCAGGGGCAACGGGAAGGCCAACGGCAAGGACGTGGCCAAGGCGAAGGCCGAGGCCCCCAGGGCGCCGGCCGAACCCAAACCTGCGCCGGCCGCGACGGCGCCCGAGCACGACTGGCCGGAGGGCACCGAGTTGCGGTCGCAGACCGTGCGCGAGGCGCTGCGCGACGCCATGGCCGAGGAGATGCGCCGCGACGAGACCGTCTTCATCATGGGCGAGGAGGTCGCCGAGTATCAGGGCGCCTACAAGATCACGCAAGGCCTGCTCGACGAGTTCGGTGCCAAGCGGGTGATCGACACGCCGATCACCGAGCACGGTTTCGCCGGCCTCGGCGTCGGCGCGGCCTTCGGCGGGCTGCGCCCCATCGTCGAGTTCATGACCTTCAACTTCGCCATGCAGGCGATCGACCAGATCATCAACTCGGCGGCCAAGACGCTCTACATGTCCGGCGGGCAGATGGGCTGCCCGATGGTGTTCCGCGGCCCGAACGGGGCGGCCGCGCGGGTGGGCGCCCAGCACAGCCAGGACTATGCCGCCTGGTATGCCCATGTGCCGGGGCTGAAGGTCGTGCAGCCCTATTCGGCCTCCGATGCCAAGGGGCTGCTGAAGACCGCGATCCGTGACCCCAACCCGGTGGTGTTCCTGGAAAACGAGATCCTCTACGGCAAGTCCTTCGACGTGCCGGTGCTGGAGGATTTCACCGTGCCCTTCGGCAAGGCCCGGATCTGGCGCGAAGGCACCGACGTCACCATCGTGAGCTTCGGCATCGGCATGACCTATGCGCTGGAGGCGGCGAAGAAGCTCGCCACCGAGGGCATCTCGGCCGAGGTGATCGACCTGCGCAGCCTGCGCCCGATGGACACCGAGACCGTGCTCGCCAGCGTGCGCAAGACCAACCGCTGCGTGACCGTCGAGGAGGGCTGGCCGGTGGGCGCGATCGGCAACCATCTCTCTGCGGTGATCATGCGCGAGGCCTTCGACTGGCTCGACGCGCCGGTGCTGAACTGCACCGGCAAGGACGTGCCGATGCCCTATGCCGCCAATCTCGAGAAGCTGGCGCTCACCTCCACCGACGAGGTCGTGGAAGCGGTGCACCAGGTCACCTATCGCTGAGGGGTAAGACGCATGGCCACGGAGATCCTGATGCCGGCGCTCTCGCCCACCATGGAGGAGGGCACGCTGGCGAAATGGCTGGTCAAGGAGGGCGACACGGTCTCGGCCGGCGACCTTCTGGCCGAGATCGAGACCGACAAGGCGACCATGGAGTTCGAGGCGGTGGACGAGGGCATCGTCGGCCGGCTGCTTGTCTCTGAAGGGACCGAGGGGGTCAAGGTCAACACCCCGATCGCGGTGCTGGTGGA
>PUNI01000011.1 GCA_003551745.1 Paracoccaceae bacterium
CACTCGAGGAAAAGCTGGCCGGGGCCGAGCGCGAACGCGATCTATTGCGCGCCAGTCTCGAGGAGATGTCCGAGCAGACCCGGGCCAACCAAGCCGCACTCGAGGAAAAGCTGGCCGGGGCCGAGCGCGAACGCGATCTATTGCGCGTCAGTCTCGAGGAGATGTCCGAGCAGACCCGGGCCGATCTTAGAGAAACCTCGACGCAGGCCCGCATCGAGCAACAGACCTTCGAGGAAGAGTTGGCCGGGGCCGAGCGACGGCGCCTGCATCACGACGCGGTCGCAGGGGCGCTGGTGCTACGCGACGCGGCCGACAAGCGCGCCCTGCAACAAGAGAGTGTACGTAAGGCGGAGCGGATTGCTGCGCTCGAGCAGGAGATCGCGAATCTGCAGGCGTCGCGCTCCTGGCGACTAACACGCCCGGTGCGCGCCGTGGGCCGGACGCTGGGGCGATAATTCGTGCAGTCTCTGGCATATGTATCGGCCCGTACAACCGATGTGCGCGCTGGCCTCAACCGCAGGTGAGGCGATGAACGCAACCCAACCCGACAAGCGAGGATCAATGCCGGTGCCGACGCATATCCTGCGCCGGGCACGGCTGTTCATCGACGCCCAGCATGGCCTGTGCAACCGACTGCGGGCGATTGCGTCGGCGGCGGCAATCGCCCGGCGAACGGAACGCCAACTCGTCGTCATCTGGCGCCCCGATCATCATTGCGAGGCCCGGCTTTCGGATCTGCTCGACTATCGTGGTCCCGTGATCGAAGACGACACCGCCGATCTCATGCGCGCGCGCGCCACGGTGACCTATAACTACATGGAGATCGAGCCCGGCGCGCGTTTTCAGGAGCCCATCCTCGCCGAACCGTCGCCCCAGAGCGGGGATGTCTATGTCCGCTCGGCCTATGAACTCAACAGCCCGCACCGGATCCGACGCGATGAACAGCAATTCCTGCGCCGACTGCAACCGACCGCGCCCGTGCTCGAGCTCGTCGACTCGGTGCCCCACCCGAACCGGGTAGCGGCACATATCCGCATGGCGACGGGACCGCAATTCGACCATTTGAGTTTCGAAGCGCCACAGAACTGGCCTGCCGAGCGCCACCACGAGCTCACCGAATGGCGCCGCAGGAGCCACGTGGACCGCTTTATCGCGCGGCTTGATGCGCTGATCGCCGAGAACCGCGCCGAGACGATCTTCGTCTCGACAGATCTGGAAGCGACCTACAAGACCCTTACCGAACGCTATGGCACGCGGCTGCACTATCTCGGTCGCGACCGTTTCGACCGCTCGCGGCAACAGCTCCGCTTCGCGCTCGCCGACCTGATCCTGCTTACTGCAGCCCCGCATTTCCTTGCCAGCACTTGGAGTGCCTTCTCTGACATCGCCCAGCGATTAGGCCATCCGGGTCGAAAGATCGAACGCAGCGGGTATGAATTCTGAGGGCTTTTGCTCAAATTGAAGAGTCATGCTCGCTCATGCCCACCTGACAGATGTTCTCCACCCTCCTCTTACATCCCCGTCAATACGTCCACGTCAGTGAGTCGGGCGATTGTAGAGCGTCAACCTCCTTGACCGGTGCCGACAACCAAGATGGCCGGTTCTGGCCGCTGCGATCGGATCGGTTATTCGGTGGTGTCCTCCTTGATGTTGTCGCTGCCGTGGGGCGCGAGGTTGTCGCTGCAGGTTGTCGTTCGAGCGTCAACTTGGGCTGATCGCCTATCAGCGGCGGCGCGGCGGCGATAGCTGTCGCCGTTCATCTCCAGGATAGTGGCGTGGTGGACGAGCCGGTCGATGGCGGCGACGGTGACGGCCTGGTCGGGGAAGATCTTGTCCCAGGCGCTGAAGGGTTGGTTGGCGGCGATGGCGAGGCTTCTGGTCTCGTAGCGCCGGGCGATGAGTTCGAAGAGCACGGAGCTTTCGGCCTGATCCTTCTGGGCATAGGTGATGTCGTCGAGGATGATCAGGTCGAACTTGTCGAGCTTGGCAATGGCGGCTTCGAGCGCGAGATCGCGTCGGGCGGCCTGGAGCCGCTGCACGATGTCTGTGGTGCTGGTGTAGAGGACGCGCTTGCCCGCCTCGACGAGGGCATGGCCTATGGCACAGAGGACGTGGGACTTTCCGGCGCCCGAGTTGCCGATGGCGATGAGGTTGGCGCCGGTCTCGACCCAATCACCTGCGGCCAGCGCCTCGATATGGGCTCGGGTCACGCCGGGCAGGGCCTTGAAGTCGAGGGTTGCGAGGGTCTTGCCGCCGGGCAGCTGGGACTGCTGCAGGTGGCGCTGGATACGCCGGGCGTCGCGTTCGGCCAGCTCGATCTCGGCGAGGGCGGCGAGAAATCGCGACGCTGGCCAACCCTCGGCGTCAGCGCGGTCGGCCAGCGCCTGCCAATGGCGATGGAAGCTGGGCAGGCGCAGTGCGGTGAGCATCACCGGCAGCGCGTGGACGTCGACGGGGCGCGGAGCTGTGGGGGCGGTCATGCGCGGCCCTCCAGCAGGGCGTCGAAGCTGGCCAGATCGGTGAGCGCGACGGGCGTGTCGTCCGGGAGTGCGCGCCGGCGTGGTTCCAGCTTCTCTTTCAGGCCCCGGGCGTCGGGGAGCTCATCCCGAGCGAGGCTGTCGGCGATGAGGGAGGCCAGTTCCGCCTCGCAGCCTTCGTCATGGGCGAGCCCCAGCAGATCGACCATGCGGCGGCAGGCGGCGCGGCGCGGCAAGGCGGTCGACAGCGCAGCCCAGGCCTCGGCATATTCCGAGCGCGGGAACAGGCCGTCACGATAAACCGACCCGGCCAGCGCCTGCGGTTTGCGGCGCAGGGCGTGGATGACATGGTGATAGTTGACGCAATGAACGCGCAGGCCGTCATCGCGGCCGCGTCGGCGCGGGTGGGTGACGACATGGGTGGCGCCGAGGAAGGCCTCGATCCGGTCGTCGTAGACATGGACCCGCAGGCGTTTGCCGATCAATTGCGAGGGCGCGGAATAGAAGACCTGATGAACCAGGAAGCCCCCGGTCTTCGTGACCCGCGCGACCACCGCGGTGAAGTCGGTGGTGCGCCGGACGGGCAGCGGCTTGAGCGCGGCCATTTCGGAGCGCACCGCAGCCTCGCGGCGCCGGTTGCGGCGAGCCACAACCTCGTCGACGAAGCGGCGCCAGCTGGCAAGATCAGGAAAGTCGCGGGATCCGCGCAGGATCAGGGCCTGGTCGAGTGCGACCTTGAGGTGGTTGTTGTGGGCCTCGACTGAGCCGTTCTCATGCGCCTCGCCCGGATTGTTGCGGCTGGCCAGCATGCTGTAGTGGGCGCAGAAGTCGTTGTAGCGCCGGGTGATGTCGGCCGCGGCATCGGCATCGAGGTTGCGGTAAGCTGCGGAGAGACTGTCGGTGCGGTGCTCGTGCGGCACGCCGCCGAGGGTCCAGAGCGCGTTCTGGAGGTTCTCGGCCAGCGCCGGGAAACTCTCTCCGCCCAGCACCACGGCGGCATGCTCCCAGCCGCTGTAGGCCAGCACCAAGTGGTAGAGCCGATGCGCCAGCGGCTGGCCGGCGATCGTCACGCCAAGGCCGCTGGCGTCGGTGAAGTCCGACAGCGCCATGCGCCCCGGCTCAGGCGTCTGGCGGAAGATCACGTCGCGCTCCGGTCCGTGCAGGGCGCGCCAGTCGCGGACCCGGCGCTCCAGCGTCCGGCGTATCCGGTCGTCCGGGAATGCGTCAGGGTCGGTCAACTGCAGGTGCCGCAGCAGGGTCACGGCCTGCACGGCCGGATCGCGCTTCAGGATCGGCACGAGGATCGGCTCCCAGACTGCCTCCAATGGATCGGGAACGGTGCGTCCCCGGACAGGCTTGCGCTCGGAGGGGAGCCGAAGATCGGCATTGAGGCGGCGGGCGGTGCGTTCGCTGAAGCCCGCCCGGGCGGCGGCGGCACGCTGGCTGTGATGAAGAC
>PUNI01000603.1 GCA_003551745.1 Paracoccaceae bacterium
CGGGAGAACACGCATATCAACAGCCGGCTTCTGGCCGCCGCGGTGGGCGACGAGATCCGCCGGAACTGCCCCAGCATCTCGGCGCGCATGTTCACGGTGATCCGGGAAGCCCGTGCGCTGGAAAGCTATGCCCTGCAGGCCGGCTACAGCCGGGCGGAGGTGGAGGCGTTCCTGCGCAGCCGCGACGAGCGCCGACGCATCCGCGCCGAGCGGGACGGCTATCTGGGCCGCAACGGCGTCGTGGAAGGCGACGCGGCCAGCTACTGCCGCCTCGGCCAGCGCGAGATCGCGGATCAGACCTATATCGGCTCGCTTCTGCGGGCACAGTGAGGCGTGCGAGGGCACGCCAAGGGATGCAGCCATGACCGAGCTACGCAAGATCATCATCGACGACCGGGAGGTGGAGGTCCACCCGTCGATGACGCTGATACAGGCCTGCGAGGAGGCCGGGATCGAGATCCCCCGCTTCTGCTATCATGAGCGGCTCAGCATCGCCGGGAATTGCCGGATGTGCCTCGTCGAGGTGGTCGGCGGCCCGCCCAAGCCCGCCGCCTCCTGTGCCATGCAGGTGCGCGACCTGCGCCCGGGGCCGGACGGGGCGCCGCCGGTGGTGAAGACCAACTCGCCCATGGTGAAGAAGGCGCGCGAGGGGGTGATGGAGTTCCTGCTCATCAACCACCCGCTGGACTGTCCGATCTGCGACCAGGGCGGGGAATGCGACCTGCAGGATCAGGCGATGGCCTATGGCGTGGATTTCTCGCGCTACCGCGAGCCCAAGCGCGCGGTGGAGGATCTGCAGCTGGGCCCGCTGGTCGAGACGCACATGACGCGCTGCATCTCCTGCACCCGCTGCGTGCGCTTCACCACCGAGGTGGCGGGCGTCAGCGTGATGGGCCAGACCGGCCGCGGAGAGGATGCCGAGATCACCACCTATCTGGGTGCGCTGATCGACAGCGAGCTTTCGGGCAACATCATCGACCTTTGTCCGGTGGGCGCGCTGGTCTCGAAACCCTATGCCTTCACAGCCCGGCCGTGGGAGCTCACCAAGACCGAGACCATCGACGTGATGGATGCGCTGGGGTCCTCGATCCGGGTCGACACCAAGGGCCGCGAGGTCATGCGGATGCTGCCGCGCAACCATGACGGCGTGAACGAGGAGTGGATCAGCGACAAGACCCGCTTCGTCTGGGACGGGCTGCGCCGGCAGCGGCTCGACAGGCCCTATGTGCGCAAGGACGGCAAGCTGCGGCCGGCCGGCTGGGGCGAGGCGCTGCGGGCGGCGGCGGTGGCGATGAAGGGGCAGAGGGTCGCGGGCCTCGTCGGCGATCTGGCGCCGGTCGAGGCGGCCTTTGCGCTGAAGCTGCTTGTCGAGGGGCAGGGCGGGGCGGTGGAGTGCCGCACCGACGGCGCTGCTCTCCCGGCCGACAACCGCTCGGCTTACGTGGGCACGGCCGCGATCGAGGAGATCGACACCGCAGAGGTCGTCTATCTGATCGGCACCGATCCGCGCGCCGAGGCGCCGGTCCTGAACGCGCGCATCCGCAAGGCATGGATCGCGGGCGGCGAGGTGCACAGGGTCGGTCCCGAGCGGGACCTCACCTATGATGTTGTCCACCACGGGGCGGACCGGGCGGCGCTGGCGCGGTTCGTTGAAGAGGCCAGGCCGCTTGACGCGCCGGCGGTGGTGATCGTGGGGCAGGGTGGGCTCCGGGGCGAGGACGGCGCGGCCGTCCTCGGCCATGCGATGAAGCTTGCCGAGGTCACCGGCGCGGGCCTCCTGGTGCTGCACACGGCGGCCGGTCGGGTCGGTGCGCTGGATGTGGGTGCCACCTGCGAGGGCGGCATTGACGAAGCGTTGAAAGCGGACGTGATCCTGAACCTCGGCGCCGACGAGATCGATATCCCGCAAGGTCCCTTCGTGATCTATCAGGGCAGCCACGGCGACCGCGGTGCGCACCGTGCCGACATCATCCTGCCCGCCGCCGCCTGGACCGAGGAGCCGGGGCTCTTCGTCAACACCGAGGGCCGGCCCCAACTGGCCCTGCGCGCCGGGTTTCCCCCGGGCGAGGCGAAGGAGAACTGGGCGATCCTGCGCGCGCTGTCGGGCGAACTCGGCGCTCCGTTGCCCTTCGACTCGATCGACGAGTTGCGCCGGGCTCTCGTTGCCGAGGTTCCGCATCTGGAGGCGATCGATGCGGTGGCCGAGAACGCGTGGCATCCGCTGCCGCTCGGCACCCTGGGCGAGGGGCCGTTCGCGCAGGCCGTCAGTGATTTCTATCTTACCAACCCGGTGGCGCGCGCCTCACAACTGATGGCGGAGCTGAGCGCCCAGGCCAAGGCGCGGCGGGACGTGCCGCTGGCGGCGGAATGACGGCTCGGCAGGGCGCAGGCGCCGCGGGCCCGGTCGGGCGCGCCGGGAGGGTGACAATTGCGCACCACGGCATGCAGGGGTTCTGGCCATCCGCGCCGGGATGGTGTTTACCGCAGCCTCAGGGCGGGCAGGCGTGGTACGCTGCGCCGGCGGTCAGGCGGGGCGACACTCTGAGAGGTGCGGGCAGGCATGGCTGACTTTCTCGCGACAGGGCCGGGGATCGCGCTGGTGATCCTGGCGCAGTGCCTGATGGTGCTGGCCTTCGTGATGATCTCGCTGCTGTTCCTGGTCTATGCCGACCGCAAGGTCTGGGCGGCGGTGCAGATGCGGCGCGGCCCCAATGTCGTGGGCCCGTTCGGTATCCTGCAGACGGTGGCCGATGCGCTCAAATACGTCGTCAAGGAAGTGGTGGTGCCGGCGGGCGTGGACAGGCCGGTGTTCTTCCTCGCCCCGCTGATCTCCTTCGTGCTGGCGGTGATGGCCTGGGCGGTGATCCCGTTCAACGAGCGCTGGGTGCTGGCCGACATCAACGTGGCGATCCTCTTCGTCTTCGCGGTCTCCTCGCTCGAGGTCTACGGCGTCATCATGGGCGGCTGGGCGTCGAATTCCAAATACGCCTTTCTGGGCAGCCTGCGCTCGGCGGCGCAGATGATCTCCTACGAGGTTTCGCTGGGGCTCATCATCATCGGGGTGATCATCTCCACCGGCTCGATGAACTTCGGCGCCATCGTCGCGGCGCAGGACGGCGACTGGGGCATCTTCTCCTGGTACTGGCTGCCGCATCTGCCGATGGTGGTGCTGTTCTTCATCTCGGCGCTGGCCGAGACCAACCGGCCGCCCTTCGACCTGCCCGAAGCGGAGTCGGAGCTCGTGGCCGGCTTCATGGTGGAATACTCCTCCACGCCCTTCCTTCTGTTCCTCGCCGGTGAGTACATCGCGATCCTGCTGATGTGCGCGCTGTTGAGCCTTCTGTTCTTCGGCGGCTGGCTGTCGCCGATCCCGGGACTGCCCGACGGGGCGTTCTGGTTCGTGGCGAAGATGGCCGTGTTCTTCTTCATGTTCGCCATGGTTAAGGCGATCACGCCCCGCTATCGCTACGACCAGCTGATGCGGATCGGCTGGAAGGTGTTCCTTCCGATGAGCCTCGGCTGGGTCGTGATCGTGGCGTTTCTTGCCAAGTTCGAACTGTTCGGCGGGGCCTATGCCCGCTGGGCCGTGGGAGGCTGACATGGGTATCGATCTGGGCCGGGCGGCCCGCTACTTCCTGCTGGTGGATTTCCTAAAGGGCTTCGGCCTCGGGCTGCGCTACTTCGTGGCGCCCAAGGCCACGCTGGACTATCCGCACGAGAAGGGTCCGCTGTCGCCACGCTTCCGCGGCGAACACGCGCTGCGGCGCTACCCCAACGGCGAGGAACGCTGCATCGCCTGCAAGCTTTGCGAGGCGATCTGCCCGGCGCAGGCCATCACCATCGACGCCGAGGCGCGCGAGGACGGCTCGCGCCGGACCACGCGCTACGACATCGACATGACCAAATGCATC
>PUNI01000394.1 GCA_003551745.1 Paracoccaceae bacterium
CGGCTGCGCTCGCCGGTCAGCACCTGCCAGAGCGCCACGCGGAACGCAGTGCGCACCGGCCCGGCCGAGAAATAGTCGGTGATGTCGCGCCCGAGAACATCGGGCGCAGCGCCCGCGCCGTCATTGGCGTGCCAGAAGGCCGACCAGTTGGCCCGCCCCATGTCGACGATGCGGAGCCGGGCGTCGAGGCAGAGGGCGATTCCGTCCAGAGCCTCGAGCACGGCGCGGACCCTAGCCATAGCGGCGCCCTGCATCTGTGTCCTACGGTATACAGCCTAGGCGGGCCGCCAGCCGCGCGCAAGGGCGCCGATGCCGCAGGCCGGCGCGTCAGAGCGCTTCCATCACCTCGTCGGAGATCTCGAAATTGGCGGTGACGTTCTGCACATCGTCGTCATCCTCCAGCGCCTCGATCAGCCGCATCAGCTTCTGGGCGCCGTCGAGGTCGAGCTCGGTGGTGGTCGCGGGCTTCCACACGAGCCGCGTGGTCTCGGAGTCGCCGAGGGCCGTCTCCAGCGCGGAGGCCACCGCGGCAAGCTCGGTCGCCTCGCACCAGATGGTGTGCCCGTCGTCAGCCGACTCCACGTCCTCGGCCCCGGCCTCGATGGCGGCCTCCAGGACTGCCTCGGCATCCCCCGCACCGGCCGGATAGACGATCTGGCCCTTGCGCTCGAACATGAAGGCGACCGAACCGGTCTCACCGAGGTTGCCGCCATGCTTGCCGAAGGTCGAGCGCACGTTGGAGGCGGTGCGGTTGCGGTTGTCGGTCATCGCCTCGACGATGATGGCCACCCCGCCGGGGCCGTAGCCCTCGTAGCGGATCTCCTCATAGCTCTCGGCATCGCCGCCCTGGGATTTCCTGATGGCCCGCTCGATCACGTCCTTGGGGACCGAGCTTGCCTTCGCCTCCTTGATCGCCAGCCGGAGGCGGGGGTTCTTGTCGGGATCCGGGTCGCCCATCTTCGCCGCGACCGTGATCTCCTTCGAGAGTTTGGAAAAGAGCTTGGAGCGGGCGGCGTCCTGCCGGCCCTTGCGGTGCTGGATGTTCGCCCATTTGGAATGGCCGGCCATGACCTTCCCCCGACTGTCCTGTTCGACGGCAGGCTATAGGGCAGCCGCCCCGGCGGCCGCAACCCTGGCCGAAAGCCCGGCCGGTCTCACGGCTCGTAGGGCGGCGGCGAGGCGAAGGTGAAGACCCGGCCGGCTTCCGAGGTCACCCGAACCTCGGCGAGCGGCGCGATCAGCCCCTCCAGCGTCAGCGCCCGGAACAGCCCCTCGACAACGCCGCGCAGCGAGGCCGGCCGCACCGGCTCCAGCGCCACCGCCACCTCGGAGACGCCGGCGCAGCCCTCGACGCGCGCGCCCCAGCCGCCCGGCCGCTCCTGGGCGGCGGCGCGGGGGATCGTGCAGACCCGCCCGTCGGACATCTCGAGACGCAGCGCCTCCGCGCTCAGCCGCGCGGCCACCGGCTCGGGCCCGCGCAGCCCCGGCGCGCAGGCGACCAGAAGGGCGGCGAGCAGGGCAAACAGGGGCAGGGTCCGCATGGGGCCTCCGGGTCAGAGCGGCCAGATCAGCGGCACCACTGTGCAGACCGTGACGGCCAGCACAAGGTTCAGCGGTATGCCGAAGCGCATGTAGTCGGTGAAGCGATAGCCGCCCGGTCCATAGACCAGCGTGTTGGTCTGATAGCCGATGGGCGTGGAGAAACTCGCCGAGGCCGCGAACATCACCGTCACCACCAGCGGCCGCGGATCGACGCCCAGCGACAGGGCGAGCCCGATCGCGATGGGGGTGACGATCACCGCCACCGCATTGTTGGTGACCGCCTCGGTCATCACCCAGGTGAGCAGATAGACCGACAGGATCAGCAGGAAGGGTGGCATCCCCGCCAGCGCCGGCGCGAGACCCTCCACCAGCAGCCGGGCGGCGCCGGAGGTTTCCAGCCCGGCGCCGACCGCCAGCATCCCGAAGATCAGAACCAGAAGCCGGCCGTCGACGAAGCCGAAAGCCTCATCGGCGTCGATGCAGCGGGTGACGAGCACGATGGCCACCCCGACGAAGGCCAGCACGGCGATCGGTGCCACCGAAAGCGCCGAGAGCACGACGATCGCGGCCAGCACAGCCACCACCAGCGGCGCGTGCCGCCGGCGGAACGGGCGCTCGGAGGGCTGGGCGATGTCGACCAGATCCACATCGGCGGCGAGGCGCTGGATGTCTTCCGGCGCCCCTTCCAGCAGCAGCGTGTCGCCGACCTGCACGACCAGATCGTCGAGCTGCCGTCCGATGTTCTGGTTGCGCCGGTGCACGGCCAGCGGATAGACGCCGTAACGCCGGCGCAGGCGCAGCGAGCCGAGCGTGCGGCCGACCATGCGGCAGCCCGGCGTGATCAGCACCTCGACCGTGGCCGTGCGCACCGAGGAGAGCTTGTCGACGACGCGCACGTCGCGATGGGTCTGCATCTCCAGGAGCTCCGACATCGGTGTGCGCAGCACCACCCGGTCGCCGGCCTGCAGGTCGACCGCGCCGAGATCGCGCCGCAGAGAGGCATCGCCGCGCAGCACGTCGATCACCCGCGCGCCGCCGCGGCGGAAGAGGTCCACCTCGCCGACGCTGCGCCCGATCAGCGCCGAGCCCTCGGGGACCGCGACCTCGGTGAAGAACTTCATCCGGCCCCGGTCGCCGATCAGCCCCGACAGCGAGGTGCGGTCGGGCAGCAGGCGGCGCGCGAAAAGCGCCAGATAGACGAACCCCACCGCCGCCACGATCAGGCCCAGCGGCGTGATCTCGAAGATGGTGAAGGGCGCCAGCCCCTGCGCCCGGGCCACCCCGTCGACGACGAGGTTGGTGGAGGTGCCGATCAGCGTCAGCGTGCCGCCGAAGATCGAGAGATAGCTCAGCGGGATCATAAGCTTCGAGGGCGACAGCGACAGCTGCCGGGCGAGCTGCATGAAGATCGGGATCATCACCACCACGACCGGCGTGTTGTTCATGAAGGCCGACATGCCCACGACCGCCACCGCCAGAAGGGCCAGCGTGCGCAGGGGCCGCGCCTCGACATTGGCCGCCGCCGCCCGCGTCACCCATTCCAGCGCGCCGGTGCGCACGAGCGCGCCCACGATCACGAAGAGCGCCGCGATGGTCCAGGGCGCCGGGTTGGAGAACACCGCCAGCGCCTGCTCCTTCGGAATGATCCCGAGGACAAGCATGGCGACGGCGCCGGCCAGGGCGGTGACCTCCACCGGGAAGACCTCGCGCACGAACATCACGAACATGCCCGCAACGATGGCCAGAGCCAGCAGCGCCTGGTGCGTTTCGGTCAGGCCGAGGTCGATCATCCGGTCTCCGCTGGCGCACGGGCTGGGGTCGGCAGTTTTGCCGGAACCTCCGCCCGGTTCAAGCGCCCCGACCGGGCGCGCGGCGGGCCGCAGGAGAGGGCGCCGGCACCGGCGCGCCGACACTCGGCAGCACCGGCCGCGGCTGCACCAGGAACAGCCCGGCGAACAGCAGAGCGAGCGCCGCCCAGACCCAGCCCGAATAGCGCTCGCCCAGCAGCAGCATCGCCCAGATCACCCCGGTGCCGGTGACGAAATAGGAGACCTGCGCGGCGAAGACCGGGCCGGTCGCGCGGATCAGCGCCACATATCCGGCATAGGCGAAGGCGCCGAGCAGGCCGGTGGCGGCGACGGTGGTCTCGGCCACGCCCCAGGCCCTCAGCGGCGACACGGCCTGCCCGGTGACCAGCGCCAGCGGCAGCACCGCGACCAGGCCGACGAGCGAGCCACCCAGCAGCGTCTGCAGCGGCCCCACCGCGCGGGTGCCGCGCCCCGCCACATAGGCGCCCTCCAGCGCATAGCAGAGCGGGGTCAGCATCGCGACCAGCACGAAGCCCGCTGCCGCGCTTTCGGGCAGGCTC
>PUNI01000528.1 GCA_003551745.1 Paracoccaceae bacterium
CTTCTGCGACCGCATGAACGCCTTCGCGCAGAAGGAGGGCCTGCCGGGCATGGGCTACATCTTCTGGCGCGACGAGGGCGGCGCGACGGTCGGCGCCGGCCCCATCGCCAAGAACATCGGCCCCGAGCGGACCGAGGCGATCCGGACCCAGCTCGGCCTCGGCGCGGGCGACGCCGCCTTCTTCCTCGGCGGCCGGCCCGAGAGCTTCGAGCCGGTGGCGGCGAAGGCGCGGGTGGAGATCGGGCGCGAGCTGAAACTCACCGACGAGACCAGCTTCGAATTCGCCTGGATCGTCGATTTCCCGATGTTCGCGAAGGATGCCGAGACCGGCGCCATCGAGTTCGAGCACAACCCCTTCTCGATGCCTCAGGGCGGGCTGGAAGCGCTCGACGGCGACCCGCTGACGGTGCTGGGCCACCAGTATGACCTCTCCTGCAACGGCTACGAGATCCTCTCGGGCGCGATCCGCAACCACAAGCCCGAGATCATGTTCCGCGCCTTCGAGATCGCGGGCTATCCCCCCGAGGAGGTCGAGAAGCGGTTCGGTGGCATGGTCAAGGCGTTCCGCTACGGCGCCCCGCCCCATGGCGGCTGTGCGGCCGGCATCGACCGGATCGTGATGCTGCTGGCCGATACCGCCAATATCCGCGAGGTCATCATGTTCCCGATGACCCAGCGCGCCGAGGATCTGCTGCTGGGCGCGCCCACGGAAGCCACGGCCGCGCAACTGCGGGAACTCGGCCTGCGGGTCCTGCCGCCAACCGGCTGACCGGCCCCGCCTTCTCCACCCGATGCGCCGGGTTTCGCGCGCTGGCGCCGGGCTGTGCAACCGGGCGTGCGGATGGCGCCAAAAGTCGCAGTCGCCGGCGGAGGCCCGCCTGCGGCCGGGCCTGCAGGCTGCCGCGGCCGCCGCCGCCGTGCTAGGGCTCTCGCCATGGATTGGCTAGGTCTCGGCTATTACGTCGTCATCTGCGGGCTGCTCGGCCTCGCAGCGCCGTGGCTCGGGCGGCGCTGGGTGCGTTTCCTTGCGGGCGCGGCTGTCGGGGCGGGTGCGGTGCTGCTGCTGCCGATGCTGCGCGAGATGCTGGCCTGAATGTTGCCCTGCACGGCGCGATAGCGGTTTCTCAGCCGCCGGCGCTTGGCTATCGTCGCCCCACGACATGGGAGCGGAGGCGGCATGGCGGAAACCTTCATCGGAGTGATCGGCGGCTCGGGCGTCTACGAGATCGACGGGCTTGAGCGGGCGGAATGGACGGCGGTGGCGACGCCCTGGGGCGCGCCGTCTGACGCGCTGCTGGTGGGGCGTCTCGACGGCGTGCGCATCGCCTTCCTGCCGCGGCACGGGCGCGGGCATGTGCACAAGCCCTCCAGCGTGCCCTACCGCGCCAACATCGATGCGCTCAAGCGGCTGGGGGTGACCGACGTGATCGCGGTGTCGGCCTGCGGCAGCTTCCGCGAGGGCATGGCGCCGGGCGATTTCGTGCTGGTCGACCAGTTCATCGACCGCACCGTGCATCGCGAGAAGAGCTTCTTCGGCCCGGGCTGCGTGGCGCATGTGAGCCTGGCGCATCCCACCTGTCCCAGGCTCGCCGATGCGGTGTTCGAGGCCGCGACGGCCGAGGGCATCCCGATCCACCGCGGCGGCACCTATCTGGCGATGGAGGGCCCGCAGTTCTCCACCCTCGCCGAATCGAAGCTCTACCGCGAGGTCTGGGGCTGCGACGTCATCGGCATGACCAACATGCCCGAGGCCGCGCTCGCCCGCGAGGCCGAGCTCTGCTACTGCCCGGTCGCCATGGTCACCGACTATGACAGCTGGCATCCGGACCACGGCGCCGTCGACATCACCGCCATCATCGCCACGCTGACCGGCAACGCCGACAAGGCGCGCGCGCTGATCCGCCGCCTGCCGGCGCTGCTCGGGCCCGAGCGCGCCCCCTGTCCGCATGGCTGCGACCGGGCGCTCGACCACGCGATCCTGACCGCGCCCGACCGGCGCGACCCGGGCCTTCTGGAAAAACTCGAGGCCGTGGCCGGGAGGGTTCTGGCATGAGCCGGCAGGTTCGGGACTACATCCGCACCATCGTGGACTTCCCGAAGGAGGGTATCCTCTTTCGCGACGTCACCACGCTCTTTGCCGATGCGCGCGGCTTCCGCATGGCGGTGGACCAGCTTCTGCACCCCTACACCGGAGAGCGGATCGACAAGGTGGCGGGGCTGGAGGCGCGCGGCTTCATCCTGGGTGGGGCGGTGGCGCATCAGCTGGGCACCGGCTTCGTTCCGATCCGCAAGAAGGGCAAGCTGCCCGGCGCCACCATCGCGCAGGAATACACGCTGGAATACGGCGAGGCGGTGATGGAGATGCACGACGACGCGCTGGCGCCCGGGCAGAAGGTGCTGCTGGTCGACGACCTGCTGGCAACGGGCGGCACCGCGGAGGCCGGCATCCGGCTGATCGAACGGCTCGGCGCCGAGGTCGTGGGGTGCGCCTTCGTGATCGATCTGCCGGATCTCGGGGGGCGGCAGCGGCTGGAGGCACTGGGCATGGCCGTCCACGCCCTCTGCGCCTTCGAGGGGCACTGACCGGGAACGCCGCCGGCGCCGTGCCGCTGGCCTCCCGCGGCGGCGACGGCGTCAATGGGCCGGGGCGGCGACGGCGTCGAGCAGGGTGCGGCCGCCGTCCACGGTGAGGATCTGGCCGGTGAGGAAGGAGGCGGCTTCGGAGGAGAGAAACTGGACCGCCTCGGCCAGTTCGTCGGGCGCGGCGATCCGGCCGAGCGGCGTGTGCCCGCGGATGTCGCTGCGCCAGTCGGCGTTCTCGCGGATCTGCGTCTGCAGGCTGGCGCTCATCACGCTGCCGAAGGCGACCGCGTTGACCCGGATGCGATGCGCGGCGAGGGCCACCGCGAGGCTGCGTGTCATCTGGTCCACCGCCGCGGCCGAGATCGAATAGGCCATCAGCTGCGGCTGCGTGCGCTGCGCGGCGATGGAGGAGAGATTGACGATGGCACCGGCCGAACGGTCGGTGTTGTCCTCCTTCTCCGCCTGGGCGATCATCCGGCGTGCCACCGCCTGTGACAGCCGGAGCCCCGAGAACAGGTTCTGCTGCAGCAGTTCCTCGACGCTGCCGTCGTCGGCGGCCAGCGGGTCGGTGGGCAGGCACTGTCGGGCGGCGTTCACCAGGATGTCGATGCGATCATAGGCATCGATGGTGGCGGACAGCAGGTTGGCCACCGTCAGCTTCTGGCGCAGGTCGCCGCCGAAGTAGTTGATGTTGTCCTCCTTCGCTGCCTCGGCGCCGACCTCCTGCTCCAGCCGCGCCTCGTCGATGTCGGCGAACATCACATTCGCGCCCTGATCGGCGAAATGCCGGGCGATGGCGAGGCCGAGCCCGTGGGCGGCGCCGGTCACGATGGCGGTGCGGCCCTCGATCGAATAGCTCATGCGGGATGTCCCTGTCGTCTGCGGCGATGCTGTGCGCCGGTGGTGGCGGGGCGCGGCCCGCGTGCCGCGAAGAGCTTGAAGGCGCCGGTTCCAGGCAGGGCCTCGACCTCGCGGAACGCCGCCCGCAGCGGGGCCTCGTAGGGCAACTGGCGATTGGCGACCAGCCAGAGACGCCCCTGCGGCGCGAGCATCCGCGCGGCGGCCGCAATGAAGGCGGCGCCGATGCCGGGGTCCGCGGCGCGGCCGGCATGGAACGGCGGGTTTGTCACCACGGCATCGACGGGCGCATCCGGCACGAAGCGGGTGGCGTCGGTCCAGTGGAACCGCACGCGGGAATCGCGCAGATTGACCCGTGCGCAGTCCAGCGCCGCATGATCGGCCTCGACCAGATCGAGGCTCTGCACCCCCTCGCGCGTGAGGACCTCCGACGCCAACCAGCCCCAGCCGCCGCCCAGATCCGCCACC
>PUNI01000180.1 GCA_003551745.1 Paracoccaceae bacterium
CTGATCGTGCTGGCCGAGGCCGACCCGCCGCTGGAGCGCGACGCCAGCGTCGAACTTGTCCGGTATGCGCCGAGCGCCACCACCGAGGTCTATGCCGGGGAGAACGCCGGCCGCTCCATCACGTCCCACAACATCGTCACCGCCTGGGACACCCTCGGCCAGTGGGACGGCAACGGCCCGGTCACCTTCCATGTCCGGATCGACGGCGCCGAGCCGGTCGTGGTTCTGGTGCAGGAGATGGGCCACGGCGCCATCCTCGCTGCCACGCAGCTGCGCTGACTGCCTGCGGGGCACTGGGCTGCAGGCGCGGACGCCGTCCGGCAAGCTGCGATCTGGCGCCGGTCAGCCGCCACCCTTCTTGCGACTCCGCTTCACCCTGGGCTTGCGGGCCTTCTTCTCGGCACGCTTCTCGGCATGACGCAGGCCCCAGCGGTCGTGCATCCACAGCCACTGCTCTGGGTGCTTGCGGATCTGCGCCTCCAGGCTGTCGTTGAGCGCCTGGGTCATCTCCTCGGCCGAGCCGTGGGGGATCGGCGTCTCCACCACCAGATCGAAGTGCACCCCGTCGGCGTGCCGCACGCCGTAGACGGGCACCAGAAGCGCATCGTATTTGATCGCCATTTCGGCCGCCGAAAGGGGCGTCAGCGCCTCGCGGCCGAAGAAATCCAGCGGTGCACCCTGCTTGTGGCGCTGGTCGATCAGAAGCCCGATCATGCCGCCCGAGCGCAGGAACCGCACCATCTCGGCCATCCCGCGACGGCTGCGGGGAAACAGCGGCTCTCCGATTGCCTTGATGGCGGCAACGTAGGTTTCGTTGAAGAGGGGGTTGTCCATCGGCCGGTAGAGCCCGCCCATGCGAAAGCCCCGGCCCAGGAAAACCGCCCGCGGCACGTCATAGTTGCCGAAATGCCCGGAGACGAGGATCACGGCACGCCCATCGCGGTGCGCGGCATCGAGGGCGGCCATGCCCTCGGCACCCTTGATCTCGGCCGCCGCTGCGATGGCCCGGAACTCCTCGCCCGAGAAGATCTCCATCATCGTTCGGGCCATGCTGTCGGGCACCGCGCGCAGCAGACGGCGCATCTCGGTCTCGGGCATCTCGGGAAAGGCGTGGCGCAGGTTGCGGCGCATCTTCGGGCGCAGGCCCGCCAGCGGGCACAGCACCTGCGCGTTCAGCCAGCCCACCAGCCCGAGACGCCGTCGATAGCTCAGCCGGAAGCCCACGGCGAACAGCACCCGCATGAAGACATACTCCAGACGGTGCCACAGCGTGACCGGTTGCGCGCTCATGGCCCGGCGGCGGACGCGGATGCAGATGCGGCGAGGACGATCATTCGGATTCGAAGCGTGGTTGGGGAGGCGGTGGAGCGATGCGCGGCGCCCGCCGGACGTCCGCGCGGTGCAGCCTTAATTCCCGGAGGCCGCGACCACAACCCGCGCCCGTCGTCGCGTCGCGGCGCGGCCCGCCGCGACGACGGCGGGCTTCCGCTATCGTGACGGAACGGCTAGAACCTTGCGCATGGTTTCCCCGCTCCCATCTGATCCGGCATGAACGCGAAGTTTTCTATCCCGCAGGTGGCGCCGATCCCGCGTCGCCTCCGCCGAGTCCGTCCGCGCGCCACTCGCGTGCCGCTGCCGCTGCCCGCCGACGCGCTCGCCGTGGCCTCCTACAACGTGCACAAATGCGTCGGCCTCGACATGCGGCGCAGCCCGGAGCGCACCGCGCGGGTGATCGCCGAGCTTGACGCAGACATCGTCGCCCTGCAGGAGGCCGACCGGCGGTTCGGGGATCGCGCGGGACTTCTCGATCTCGAGGCCGTGCACTCGATGTCCGGGCTTGCGCCCGTGCCGCTGTCGCTCGGCGGGCGGGCCCATGGCTGGCATGGCAACCTGCTGCTGGCGCGCAACGCCGAGGTCGAGGCGGTTCGGCCGCTGCAGCTTCCCGGCCTCGAGCCGCGGGGGGCGCTGGTGGTTGACCTGCGCCATCGCGGTCGTCCGCTGCGGGTGATCGCCGCGCATCTCGGACTGCTGCGCAGATCGCGGCTGGCCCAGTCGCGCGCCCTCGTCGCGGCGCTCGAGTCGGAGGATGATGGTCGCAGCACGCTGCTGATGGGCGATCTCAACGAATGGCGGCTGACCCGGCGCTCGTCGCTGGCACCCCTGGCGCCGCGCAAGGGCCCCGCGACCGCGCCGGTGGCCAGCTTCCCGGCGCATTTTCCCGTGCTGGCGCTCGACCGGATCATGGCGAGCCCCTGCACCGAGATCCTGCGGGTCGAGCCGCATGACAGCCCGCTTGCCCGTGTGGCGTCCGATCACCTGCCGGTGAAGGCCTGGCTGCGCCTGCCCGCCGCCGCGGTGGCATGAGGCTGCCGACATGAGGGTGCCGCGCATCGGCCTGGCCGGCCATGGCGTCAGGCCGGGGGCGGGGAGGTGACGTGGCTTCTCTGGCTGCTGGGGGCTCTGGCGGCCCTCGCGGTGGCCTCTTCCCTCGCTCTCTATTCCTACGGCCGCTTTGCCCGCAACGCGCGGGGCGCTGATTCGCACGCCCTGCCGCGGGACGCCGACGCCACCGAGATCGACCGGCAGCTGGCGCCACTGACAGGGCAGCATCCGGGCTGCAGCGGGCTTGCGCTGTCCTGCGAAGGGCGGGGAGCTTTCGCGCTGCGGCTGGCGAGCATCCGCGCGGCCGGCCGCAGCCTCGACATCGTCACCTATATCTGGCGCGACGACATGTCGGGCAGGCTGCTGGCGCAGGAGCTGATGGCCGCCGCCGACCGGGGCGTGCGCGTGCGGCTGCTGCTCGACGACGTCAACGTGCAGGGTTTCGACCCGAAATTCCGGGCGCTCAACGGCCATCCGGGCATCGAGGTGCGGCTGTTCAACCCGGTGCGGTATCGCGGCAACGCCATCCGGCGCGGCATCGAGATGCTGCTGATGGCGGTGCGCTTCAACCGTCGCATGCATGCCAAGCTCTGGATCGCCGACGGCAGGCTTGTGGTCACCGGCGGGCGCAACGTGGGCAACGACTACTTCGACGTCCCCGACATGCGCCGGCGGATGGTGCGGGACACCGATCTGGTGATGCTGGGGCCCATCGTCGGCGACGCCGAGCGGCAGTTCGACGCCTACTGGAACAGCGGCGAGGCGCTGCCGATCGCAGCCTTCTGGCGCGACTACGAAGCCGGGCTCGACCGGTTCCGCCACCGGCTGGAGGAAAACGCCGCCCTCGACTCGGCGCGGGCGTTGATGGCCGAGGCGGAGGGCGGCCCACTCGTCCCGGACGGGCTGGTCTGGACCGACCGCGCCGAGCTGGTCGCCGATCCCCCCGAAAAGGCGATGGCCCGCGCCCAGGATCGCTGGCTGCCGCGGCGGATCCTGCCGCTGCTTGGTGAGGCACAGCGCGAGCTCCGCATGATCACCCCCTATTTCGTGCCGGGCTGGGAGGGGATGGAACAGCTTCTGGACCTTGCCGAACGGTCGGTGCGGGTCGAGCTTCTCACCAATTCGCTGTCGGCCACCAACCACACCGTCGTGCACGGTGCCTACCGGCGCTATCGCTGGCCGCTGCTCGCCGGTGGCGTGCGCATCTACGAGTTCGCGCCGGGTGTCGGCGGCGGGCAGGGCCCGCTGCGGGCCGAGATGCTGCACTCGAAGGGGTTCACGGTCGATGGCCGGGTCGGCTTCATCGGGACGTTCAACTTCGACCTGCGCTCGGCCTTCCTGAACATCGAGCTGGGCGTCGTCTTCGAACACCCGGATCTGGTTGCCGCCTTCGACGCGGAGTTCGCGCGCTGCGCCGATCCCGCGCAGTCCTATGCGCTGGATCTGCTGGGCCGGCGCATCGGCTGGTCGCTGGGCGGCCATCTGCACAGTCAGGAGCCACAGGCCGGCGCCCTGCGCCGCGGGATGTCATGGGTGATCGGGCATCTTCCGATCCACTCGCAGCTCTGAACCCGGTCCGCACCGCCTCGGATCGCGCGGCAGTGAGCCTCAGGCGGAGAGCCTGCGCCGGAAAGAGAAAGGGGCGGCTGGCGCCGCCCCTCGAAATTCCGTCGGTGCTTCGGTCGCTCAGGCGAGCGACAGATTGGTCGCCGACTGGCGACCGTCGCGGCCGGTCTCGAGGTCGAAGTTGACCTTCGCGCCATCGTCGAGGCCGCGCAGCCCGGCGCGTTCCACCGCCGAGATGTGCACGAACACGTCCTTCGAGCCGCCATCCGGCTGGATGAAGCCGAAGCCCTTCGTTGCGTTGAACCATTTCACGGTGCCACTGGCCATCGTGAGATCTCCTGTCTTGGCGCTGCCCGCGGAGTGCGGCAGCCTGGCGCAGTCAAATCAGATATCGAACGCCTCGGCCGTGATCGGAGATAGCAGTCGACAGTCAGTAACTCGCGCACCCTCAATGGCCCCTGCCGGCCGTGATTGCAAGAACTATTCCGGCAAGACGACCGGCAGGGTTGTGTGCCGGGTGCGGCGTTACTCGATCGTCAGGGTGATCGGCTGCGACACCACGGGCGGGTCGTGCGGGATGTGGTTGTAGTCGCCCAGCAGCAGCCAGAAACTGTGGGTGCCCTCGGGCAGGTCCAGTGTCACCTGGGTCTGGCCGCCGCCGAAATGGAGGATGTCCTCGGTGGCCGGGATCATGTCGTTCATATCCTGATGCTCGGCCGGATCGAGATTGATGAACATGTGATGATGACCGGTGTTGGGCCAGTCCACGTCGGCCGGGGCGATGCCCATTCCGCTGAGCCCGAAGTGGAAGGTCACCGGATTGGTCACCGTTGCGCCGTCGGCCGGGCCGATGAAGTAGACGACCGCTTCCTCGGGCGAGGGCGTGCGGCTGTGCGCGTGGTCGTGATCCGCGTGATCCGAGGCCAATGCCGCCGCCGGCAGGACAAGCCCCGCGGCAACTGTGAGTGTTCTGATCATGTATCTGTTCCTCCCTGGCTGGCGAGACGGCTCCCCGCGTCTCGCTGATGACGGCTTAGTTCGCCCGCCGCTGCCGGCAAGTTTTCGCTGCCGGGGCACGGTTCCGAATCGCGCGCCAAGCCCCAACGGATCCGGCCTCCGGATCCGGCGGGATCACGCTGGGTTCGCCGGATCGTGACGGCAACTTCCCGCGGACTGCGCCGCCGAACGGTTGTGACACTGTCCACATCCCTTAGGTCGGGAACAGGCTCGCCGCGCGCCGGCGCCCGTGCGGGGTGTTGTTGTGGGCGGGCGGAACCGAAACAGGAGACGACATGACCCTACGCAAATATCTGGCCGCAACCGCCCTCGGCACCTCCATGCTGATGGGAGCGACGGTCGCCGGTTCCGGTGCCCTGTTCGCCCAGACCGCTGGTGCGGAGGCCGGAGCACCGGTCAGCGAAGACGAGTTGTCCGCATTCGCGCGTGCCACGCTGGCCATGTCTGAGGTGCGGGACGCCTATATCCAGCGCATCGAGGCGGCCGCCGACGAGGCCGAGCAGCAGGAACTGATCGAGGAAGGCAACGCTGCGATGCTGACGGCCGTCGAGGACGAGCCGGGCATGACCATGGAGCGGTATTTCGAGATCAGCGAGGCCGCCCAGGCCGACCCAGACCTCAATGAACGGATCATGATGCAGATCGACGCGATGGTCAGCGACGGCTGATCGCGCGGAGGTCAGGCTGACTCACCGGCCGCCACGTTATGGCGGCCGGTCACGCGACCCGCAACGGTCGCCACGCCATGCCGGGCCAAGCGCAGGAAGAAGCCCTTGCGGATATCGGCATAGTCCAGCTCACCTGCGAGGAGCCGCAGCATCCGGTGCTGCATCGATGGGCGTGCGGCGATCACCGCCAGCATCGGGCGGTGCATCAGGCGCCCGAACACCACGCGCTGCAGCAGCCGCGCCTGGCGCAGCTCGCCGTGCAACGGCGCCAGCGCGGCGCGATAGATGCCGAACGCCCCTCCGCCATCGCCCGCTGCAAGCGCCTGTCCCGCAGCCTCGGCCGCCAGCCGCCCGCTCAGAATGGCGTGGGCGATGCCTTCTCCGGTCAGCGGATCCACCAGCCCGGCGGCATCGCCGACGAGGAGCACGGGCCCACGCCCCGGCCGGGTGCGGAAGTCGCCGGCCGGCAGGAACTGTCCCTTGCATCCTGCAAGCTGGCCATCGGCCCCGTGTTGCGCGAGATAGTGCCCGAGGTTGCGCTTCAGGTGCGGATTGGCCCGATGCAGCCCGCCCACGCCCAGCGTCAGGCTCTCGCATTTGGGAAACGCCCAGCCATAGCCCCAGCATGCCGCGTCGAGGTCGATCTCGACATGGTCGTCGTCCCGCGGCGGGGCTTCCACTTCCAGCGCGAAGGCAACCGTCGCCGGATCGAAGGACTGCCCGAAAAGCTGGCGGGCGATGTGGCTGTTGATCCCGTCGGCGCCGATCAGCACGCCGAAACCGAGGCTCCGCCCGTCGGCCAGATCGAGGCGCCGCCGCGCAGGGTCCAGCGCGCCAGGCTTCACCGGGGCGAAGACCTCGACGCCGGCCTCCAATGCCAGCCCGTGCAGGCGCGCGTCGAACTCGCGCCGCATCGTCATGTGCAGGGCGGGCGCGTCGTCGACCTCGGCCAGGGGGCGCCCTTGGGCGGTGAAGCGGACCCGCCGTGAGGTCAGAAAGAGGTCTTCCTCGATCCCGAGGCCGAAGACCTCGGCCAAGTGCCGCGCCGCCCGGCCGGTGACGCCTCCGCCGCACAGCTTTTCGCGCGGGAAGGCGGCGCGGTCGAGCAGCGCGACCGACAGGCCAAGCCGCGCTGCGGTGACCGCCGCCGCGCTGCCGGCCGGGCCCGAGCCCACCACCACCACGTCGAAGTTCTGCGCCATGCTGCCCCGTTGCTGCCGTGGCGTCACCCTATGCCCCGCCACGCGGCTTGGCGAGGGGTGTCAGAGCCCGCCGTCGCGCCCGCGGCTCCAGCGGTAGAGCCATGTGTCGCTCAGGGCACGTCCGGCCGCATCGCGCAGCACGAGCCGCAGTTCGGCGAGCTCGGCCGCGCCCGGCACCAGATGGAAGCTGACGCGCGTGACACCCGCCTCGGATACTGGAAACCACGTCAGACCATAGCTTTCCGCATCGGTGACCTGCAGGTCGGGCACGAGGCCGGCGGGCTCGGCGAGGCCCGCGAAATCCACGGCGAAGACCAGCGCCGTCTCGTCCAGGATTGCCCGGCCGCTCGCCGCGGCCACCACCGGCATCGGCGTGCGCGGCTCCGGTACCGCGCCCCAGTGCAGCCGATAGCGCAGATCGTGCCGCCGCCCGGCCGCAAGCGGAGCGGCTGGCCGCCAGAAGGCCACGATGTTGTCGTGGAACTCGTCCCCGGTGGGGATCTCGACCAGCACCACCGCTCCCGGCCCCCAGTCGCCCAGCGGTTCGACCCAGGCTGAAGGCCGGCGGTGATAGGCGGCCTCGGGATCGTTGAAATGGGCAAAGTCTCTGGCGGTCTGGGCCAGTCCGAACCCCTGCGGGCCGTCGTCGGCGAAGGCCGACAGTTGCAGGCGGGCGGGATTTGCCAGCGGCCGCCACAGCCGTTCGCCTGCCCCGTTGACGACGACAAGCGCGTCGCTGTCATGCACGGCCGGGCGGAAATCATCGGCCACTGCGCGCCGCATCGGGCCGAAGAAATACATCGAGGTCAGCGGCGCGATGCCGGCCTCGGCCAGATCGACGCGCGGAAAGAGGCTCGCCTCCACCTCCATCACGGTCACCGCGCCCGGCCGGATCAGGAAGGAGAAGGCGCCGGTTACCGACGGGCTCTCCATCAGAGCGCGCAGACGCACGCCGCCGGCTTCGGCCGTGGCATGGAACTCGGTGAAGACCGGAAACTCCTCGGGTTCGGCGCCGCCCGTCCCCAGGGCGAGGCCCCGGGCGGAGAGGCCATAGATGGTATCGCGGGCCAGCGCCCGGAAATAGCTGGCGCCCTGGAACACGGCGAGCTCGTCGAAGCGGCCCGGCTCGTTCAGCTCGCTGCGCAGGCGCAGGCCGGCGAAGCCCATCTCGGCGGCCTCTTCGGGTGTCAGCCGCGGTTCGTCGAAATAGCGTTGGTCGAAGCCGAAGAGCCCGGCCGCAAAGGCGATCTCGCCTTCGCCGTCGAGGTGAATGCGCACCCGGTCGTCGAGCAGGAAGCCCGGGGGCATCAGATCGGCCAGAAACCCATGGCCCAGCGGCAGGGCGCCGGCGGCGCCGGGCCGCGGCCGGATGCCGCGGTGGCTGTCGTAGTCGAGCCCCGCGAAGGGGCCATGCAGCGGCATGCGCGGGTCGCGGTGGGGCGCGGCCGCCAGCGCCGCGGCGCTAGCGGCCAGCGCCTCGTGATCGGGAAACGCCTCGGCGCGCGCGGCCGGCGGCAGCGCAGCGGCCAGCACGGCGCCGGCCGCCCCCTGCAGCAGCGCCCGCCGGCGCATCACAGCGCCTCCAGGAGGATCAGCCGATAGCGCATGAGGCCGCGCAGGTAGCCGACCGTCAGCGCATTGCCGCCGATCATGTTGGAAAAGAGCGGCCAGCGGCCCAGCCCGGCGGCGTCGGCCAGCGGACCGGCGACGCGCAGGGCCCGGTCGCGCAGCCGGTCGAGGCGCAACAGCGGCGTGAAGTCTTCGTCATGGCGGATGGCGAAGCCTTGCGCCGCCGCCGCCCCGGTGAGCGCGGCGAGATCGGGGACATGGCCCAGATGCCAGCCGCGCCGGAAGGTCTGCAGGCAGCGGGCCTCGGCAGGTGTGAGGTCCGCCTCGGGCTTGGCGAGCATGTCATCGACGATCACCAGATGCCCGCCCCGGCGCAACCCGGCCCGGGCCGCGGCGAAAAAGGCCGCCGCAGACGGCGCGTGCACATGGCTCTCGATGGCGACGGCGACATCGGCCGGCGGGCCCTCGGGCGGCTTCAGGAAGTCGGCGCAGCGGATCGTCACGCGGTCGGCCAGCGCTCGCTCGCGGGCAAAGCGCCGGGCCATGTCGGCCTGTCGCGCGCTCAGCGTCAGCCCCTCCAGTCGCGCCTCCGGCCAGGCTGCGGCAAAGCGGAAGAGGCTTCCGCCCACCCCGCAGCCGAGGTCGCGCAGCAGATCTGGGCTGGTGATGCCGTGCTGGTCAAGCCGCGCCACGACGCGCTCGTTGATTTCAGCCGCGGCCGCCTCGGCCGAGGTCACGCCCTTCGGCCAGAGCCCGCGATGGATGGCGAGGCTCGCCCCGCTGCCACCGAAGCGCAGGAACCTTCCCGTGCTGGCGCCGTAGTAGCGACGCAGCGCCTGCGCCTGTCCGGCGGCCAGGCCAATGCCCGATGGCGCGCTCATGCCGTGCGCGCGGTTGCAGCCGACACATCAGCTGGGGCGCGGGCCCGCGACGACCGGCGCCGGCGCAGCGGCTGCTCGAACCAGCGCACGAGCCAAGGAGCCGCCAGCAGCGGGCCCAGGACGGGGACAAGAAGCGCGATCTGCTGCCAGCCCTGGGCGAGCGGCAGCACGAGGGCCAGCAGCACCAGGCCGGCCTGCGCCTCGAGATGGCCCGGCCGCGCGGCCTGCACGCCACGCGCTCCGCCGGCCGGCGCCCAGCCGCTGTCGCGTCCGGCCAGCACGGCGGCCACCGCGAGGCTCTGGCGCAGGAGCAGGAGCGGCGCGAGCAGCGTCGAGAGCCCGGTTTCCACTGCGACCGCGCGGGCGATCACGCGGCGCCGGGCGGCAGTTCGGGCCTGTCGCAGCCAGGCCGCGGCTCCGGCGACCTTCGGCACGAGAATCAGCGTCAGCGCGCCCAGAAGCGGCAGCACGCCCGTCAGGTCTGGCCGCCCAAGCGCGATCGTCAGGATCAGCGCCAGCCACAGCGGCGCGGCCAGATAGCTGAAGATACCGGCCAGCAGATGCAGCCGGCTTGCCGCGTGCAGCCCCTGCGCAGCGAGCAGCCGGGCGTGCTGCAGGTTGCCCTGGCACCAGCGCCGGTCGCGCCGATGGAACTCGGCAAGCCGCTGCGGGCCGTCCTCGAAGCTGCCGCGGGTGTCGGGATCGATTTCCACCGACCATCCGGCCCGCCGGATCAGTGCGGCCTCGACGAAATCATGGCTGAGGATGTCGCCGCCGAAGGGCGCCCGGCCGGGCAGGCGGGGCAGGCGCGCCGCGCTCTCGGCGAAGGCATCGACGCGCATCAGCGCGTTGTGCCCCCAGTAGTTGCCCTCGGTGCCCGTCCAGGCAGCCAGGCCGCGCCCGAATCCGGGTCCGTGCAACCGCCCCGCCAGCCGCTGAAGCCCGCCGAAGCGCGAGCGCGCGACCGCCAGCCGCATGCCGGCCTGAAGAAGCCCGAGGCCCGGCGCCTGCTCCATGCGATGGATCATGCCACGGATGCGCGCCGCGCTCATCCGACTGTCGGCATCGAGAACGAGCATGAAGTGGTAGGCACCGCCCCAGCCGGAGACCCAATCCGCAAGGTTGCCGGGCTTTCGGCCCGTGTTTTCCGAACGCTGGCGCCACCAGACCCCGCGAAGGTCCGCCAGCGCGGTGAAGGCGCGGGCCTCTGACCGGGCCGCAGCTCCGCGCGTGTCGGAGAGCACGAAGATCTCGGCCCGCCGGCCCAGCCCGGCGGCATCGAGATCGCGCCGCAACTCCCGTACACGCTTCAGGATCGGCAGCGGCGGCTCGCCGCAGGTCAGGATCAGCACTGCCGTCCGGTGCAAAGGCCGCCAGCCGCGTGGTGGCACCGCTCGCGCGCAGTAGCTGGTGCGCAACCCCAGCAGGGCCACCAGCGCGGCGGACGTGGTCCACGTGACGGCCAGCGCGAAAAGGGCGAGGACCACCCAGTCCACCGCGCCGCCTGCGGTGGAGCCGACGCCGAGAGCCTCGGCCATCGCAAGGGTCAGGCCGCCGGCGATCAGGGGAATGCCCAGGCCGAGCAGCCAGCGTGCACCCTTGGGCCCCGGCCCGTCGTCGAATCGCGGCGATGCCTGCGGCCGATGCACCGGTACCTGCGTCAGCGGCCGGGGCGCCGGTGGGGGCATCCGGCCAGTGGAGGCTGCGCCGCCTGGTCCGGGAAAGGCCGTCCTGTTTGCCATCATCCGTTCGGACCTGCCCGTTTCGCCTGTTCCGCGCGGTGTGCTCTGTGACGCCCGCATGACGGCACCAAGCCGCGGCTGGCAGCTAACACGGGGTCACCGCGAAGCAAGGTCGCAGGCGCCGCGACCGCTCACCGTCGCGCGAGCGGGGGCCACATGCGCGAAAAGACGCCGTCGCGGCGGACGGCGTGATAGAGCGCCCCCGCAACATGCATGAGGATCAACGCGATCAGCACGAACTTGCCGAGATAATGCGCCGACTGCGCCAGTTGGGCGACGGCCTCGTTGCGCGGCAGGCGCGGGACGCCCAGCCAGTCCAGCAGTTCGATGGGAAATCCGCCGGTGGTGACGCGCACGTAACCGGTGACGGCCATAAAGATCAGCATCAGGTAGAGCCCGCGATGCACCCAGACCGACATCGCGTGCTGCCAGTCGGGCAGGGTGTGAGGCAGCGGCGGTGCGGGGTTGAAGGCCCGCCAGGCCAGCCGCGCCAGCACCACCGCAAGCAGGATGACGCCGGTATTCTTGTGGAAGATGAAGAGCAGGTCCTGGGTGCTGCGGCTCAGCCCGTCCTGGATCATGATCATGCCGGCCGGGATCATGCCCGCCACCATCAGCACGGTGATCCAGTGAAAGATCCGCGCTGTCGTGCCATATGTCTGCATCGTCATGCCCCCGCAGCGATCCTGCTCCGCCCGGCGACAAGGTAACGGCGCGCACCGTGGGCGACACCCCTCGCCGGTCACGACCCTGAAATCTGGCGCGGCCGGAGGCTTGACGCGGCGCCCCCTCTGCTAGTTGCCTGTCACATGAACGACATGGGACATGGACCGAGGATGATCGACGCGCGCGTCAGCCGGCCCGCCGGTGCCGCCGGCTGGTCTGCCGGGATGCTGGCCGGGGTGATCGGCGCTGCGGCGCTGATGGCTGTGCTCTCGGGCCTGCCGGCGACGATGCCCCTGACAGCGGCGCTGGCCATGTCGGCCGTGGTGGCGCTGGTGCTGTGGGGTGTTGGCGGCCGCGCGCCGGGCGAGGGCGGGCAGGCCTTCGCGCTGTGTAACCGGGTCACCCTTCTGCGGGCGGCGCTGGCCTCGCTTCTGTGCGGGTTTCTCGCCGTGCCGGCCGCCCTCGCGCAGCCTGCGATCGGCTGGGGGCTGCTGGCGGTGGCGGTGTCCGCCTTGGCGCTCGACGGAATTGATGGCTGGCTGGCGCGGGCGCGCGACGAGGCCAGCAGCTTCGGGGCCCGTTTCGACATGGAGGTCGATGCCGCGCTGATCATGGTGCTGGCGGCGCTTGCCTGGGCCTCTGGCAAGGCGGGGGCCTGGGTTCTGGCGCTCGGGCTGATCCGTTATGGCTTCGTGGCCGCAAGCGCGCTCTGGCCCTGGCTGACGCGCCCGCTGCCGCCGTCGCTGCGTCGCAAGGCCGTCTGCGTCCTGCAGGTGGCGGTGCTTGCAGCACTCCTCGCTCCCGTGGTGCAGCCGCCGCTTTCCGAGGGTCTCGCCGCACTCGCGCTCGGGGTTCTGACCTGGTCGTTTGCCGTTGATGTGCGCTGGCTCTGGCGGCAGCGGGAGTGGCGGGTGTGACCGGCCTGCGCACGGCGCTGGGCATGACCCGGTCGCTGGCGATCTACCACGGCCGGCCCTGGCGGCAGCGGCAGCTTCGGCGCTTCTATGCCGGGCTGCTGCAGCCCGGCGATCTGGTCTTCGACATCGGCGCCCATGTCGGCAACCGCACCCGGGCGCTGCGCGCAGCCTGCGCCCGGGTCGTGGCGCTGGAACCGCAGGCGGCCTTCGCGGCGCTGCTTCGCGCGACGCTGCCGCGCGACGTGACGCTCGTCGAGGCCGCCGTCGGCGCGCGGGCGGGCGAGGCGGAACTGGCCGTCTCGCGCCTGCATCCCACCGTCTCCTCGCTGGCCGGGCTTCCCGCCGAGGTCGGCGGCGCCGCAGGCTTTTCCCATGTCCGCTGGGACAGCCGGCAACGGGTGCCGGTGACCACGCTCGATGCGCTGATCGCGGCCCATGGCGTGCCGGCCTTCGTGAAGATCGACGTCGAGGGGTTCGAGGCCGAGGTTCTGGCCGGGCTCTCGCAGCCGCTGCGCCTGATCGCCTTCGAGGTGCTGCCGCAGATGCCGCAGGTGGCCCGGTCCGCGCTGCGCCGCCTCGACAGGCTCGGCCGCTACCGCTTCAACATCGTCTCCGGCGAGGCAACCGTCTTCGACTGGCCGGAGTGGCGGGACGCCCGGGCCCTGCAGGCGTGGATCGACAGCCGCCGCCCAGCCGACGGATCGGCCGACATCTATGCCCGGCTGGAGCGCGCCGATGGCTGAGGCCTTGCCTACGGCACGTATGCTCCGCCTGGCCGCGGCGGCGGCAATTCTGTGGCTGATCCTGATCCTGCCCAACCACCCGCAGGCGATGACCTGGGGCGCCCTTCGCATGATCCCGCTGGAACTGCCGGTGATCCTGCTGGGGCTTGTCGTCTTGCCCGGCCGCGCGCCGGTCACGATGCTGGTTCGGGGGGTTCTTGTTGGCATGCTGGTCGTGATCGCGCTGATGAAGCTTGCCGATATTGCGACCTTCACGGCCTACAACCGCGCCTTCAACCTTCTGGTCGACGCCCATCTGATCCACGCGGCCTGGATGCTGGGGTCGGGCTCGGTCGGCGTGCCGGCGGCGGCGGGCGCGGTTGCGGGGGCGCTCCTGCTGCTCGGGGCCGTAATCTGGGCGCTCTGGTGGGCGACCGGAGTCTGGGCGCGCGCGACGCCGCCCACGGCGGGACGCTGGGCGGCCGCAGCCCTGCTGCTGCCGGCCACCGGGCTGGCCGCCGCCGAGGTCGGGCAGGCGATGCGGGCGTGGAGCCTGCCGGCCAGCCCGCCCGGCGCGGCCTTCACTGCGCGGGTGGGCGTGGAGCGGGCGCTCTTCTATCGCGCCGCAGTCGCCGACATCGAGGAGTTCCGCCGCAAGGCCGCCGCCGATCCTTTCGCCTCCGCCGAGCCCGACCGGCTGCTCGACCGTCTGGGCGAGACCGACACGCTGCTCGTCTATGTCGAGAGCTATGGCCGCTCGAGCTTCCTCAACCCTTTCTACATCGAGACGCACACGGGCACGCTGGCCGACATCGAGGCGCGTCTGGCCGGGCAGGGGCTCGCCATGCGCTCGGCCTTCCTGACCGCGCCGATGGTGGGCGGGCAGAGCTGGCTCGCCCATGGCGCCGTCGCCTCGGGGCTCTGGACCGACAACCAGCGCCGCTATCAGGCACTGCTGGCCAGCCCGCGTCGCACGCTCTTCCATTATGCGCAGGGGGCGGGCTTCCGCACGGCTGCGGTCATGCCGGCCATCACCATGGACTGGCCCGAGGGTGAGTTCTTCGGCTTCGACACCATCCTGCCGGCCGCAGATCTCGGATATGCGGGCGATCGGTTCAACTGGGTCACAATGCCCGACCAGTTCACCATGAAGGCGCTCGACCGGCTGCTGCGCGAAGGCCGCCCTGGGGCCGACCGCGCGCCAGTCTTTGCCCAGGTCGCGCTGATCTCCTCGCACGCGCCCTGGGTGCCGGTGCCCGAGCTGATCGAATGGGAGACGATCGGCGACGGCACCGAGTTCAACGAGATGGCCAATTCCGACGATCCGCCGGATGTGGTCTGGCGCGACCATGACCGCGTCCGCGACCAGTTCCGCAAGGCCGTCGACTACAGCCTGCAGGTGGTGGGCAGCTATGCCGAGCGCCATGCCGCCGACCCGCCGCTGATGATCGTGCTCGGCGATCACGAACCTGCCCCCTTCGTCAGCCAGGTGGCGGGCTTCGACGTGCCGATCCACCTTATCGGCCCGCCCGAGCTGCTGGCCCTGATCGACGACTGGGGCTGGCATGACGGGCTACTGCCAGGGCCCGACGCGCCGGTGTGGCGGATGGATGCCTTCCGCGACCGTTTCCTCGCGGCCTTCTCCAGCGCTGCGATCGCCGAGGAGATCCGCTCGGAGCTCGCCGCGCCTTTACCGCCGGCAGGCGGAGGCTAAGTGGCTGGGGCGGCGACAGAGGAGGCGTTGGGCGCGTGGCAGAGGATGGTCAGATGAACGCCGTCAGCGTGAGCGACCGTGTCTGGAAGGCCCTGCTCGCACTGCGCGACGGGGCCACGACGCTGCCGCCGCGCGGCTGGACGGCGGGCGAACAGGCGGCCTGGTCACTCTATGCTCCGGTGGCGCGACGCGACCGGCGTCCGCGGCTCTTTGGGCAGATCGGACAATCCCTCGACGGGCGGGTGGCCACGGTGTCGGGCGATGCGCGCGATGTTTCCGGGCCGGACGGTCTCGCGCATCTGCATCGGATCCGCGCCCTCGTCGATGCGGTGGTGGTGGGCGTGCGCACCGCGCTCCACGATGAACCCCGGCTGACCGTGCGGCTCGTCTCCGGCCCCAATCCGGCGCGGGTGGTGATCGACCCCAAGGGCCGGCTCCCCGATGACGCGCCGGTGCTCGCCGAAGACGGCGCGCGGCGCGTGGTGATCCAGTCGGTGGACCGCGCCCGGCCGCAGGGGGTGCAGGTGATCCGCCTGTCCGGCAGCGGCGGCTGGATACGCACGGCGGACATCGCCGCCGCGCTGGCCGCCGAGGGGCTCGGCACGGCACTGATCGAGGGCGGCGGCATCACCATCGCGGGCTTTCTCGAGGCCGGGCTGCTCGATCGGCTGCACATTGCCGTCGCCCCGCTCATCATCGGGGCCGGGCCGTCGAGCCTGACCACAACCCCGGTCGAGCGGCTCTCGCAGGCCCGCCGGCCCGAGACGCGGGTCTACGGGCTGGGCTCCGACATCCTGTTCGACTGTGACGTGTCGCCGGGCAGCGCGAGCAGGTCGCGGTGTCCGATCACGGCGGAGGAATACGCCACCGCGGCCCGGCGCGCCTGACGCCACCGCCCGGCTGCGGCGCAGCCGCTCTCGGCCGCCGCGTCAGCGATCCCGTTCACCAGCTCCCCATGAAGGGCCGCCTGATCGGGGCCCAGCCGCCACGGGCTCTCCGCCAGATGCACGTCGAAGCCGGCCTGCCTGAATGCTCTCGCGGTGACGGCAGCGGCCTCGGGCCCCAGCGCCGGCCCGACGCCTTTGTTGCTGCGCTGATGGGCGTTGAAGGCGGCGGTCACCGGGCCATCATCGGCGTCGGGAGGCGTCCACTCCATCACCCCGTCGTAGGAGAGCGCGGCGTAGAAGCCGAGGCGCCGGGAGGCGAGACGGGCGACGAGGCCGGCGACCCAGTCCCCCGGCATCAGATCGAGCAGCGCTGAGGCGGTGACCAGATGGGCACTCGCGAGCGGCAGCACATCGAGATCGGCCAGGTTCAGCCGGTGCCCGCTGCCCCCGGTCTGGGCGGTCGCGATGTCCAGCAGGGCCGCGTCGGCATCGACCAGCCGCCAGCGCGCCTCCGGCAGATGGGCCGCGAAGGCGCGTGCCGTGGCGCCGGTGCCGCAGCCCAGATCGACGATCACCGGCGTGCCGCC
>PUNI01000020.1 GCA_003551745.1 Paracoccaceae bacterium
GAGCGCTTCGCCGCAGCCAACGACCTGATCGAGCAGAACGTGGCGGGAGGACTGAACTCCACCTTCGCCTTCTATGCCGGCCTGCGTGACGGCGGCGCGCCCGGCTTCGACATCGGCGAGAAAGAGATGCTGGCCGATGTCTGGGGGCAGGAGGAAGAGATCCGCGCGGATCTGGAGGAGTGGCTGTTCGCCTATCTCGCCCTGGCCTACGGACCGCTGGAGGATGGGGAGTTGGATGCCTACATCGCCTTCTCGGAGCTGCCCTCCGGGCAGGCGCTGAATGCGGCGCTCTTCGCGGCCTTCAACGGGCTCTTCGAGGAAACCTCCTGGCAACTCGGACAGGCCGCCGGGCAGTTGCTGGCCTCGGAAGACATCTGACCGCCGGCGGCCGCAAAGCCTTGACATTCGCGGCGCGCTCCCCGATATCGCCAGCCTCGGCGGCCGGGGGTGGCGGCCGAGAACGGGATGGGAGGCGGCATCGTCGCCCGCAGACCCGGAACAGACAAACAGCCCCGCACGGGGGCGCTGCCCGCAGGCGCGATGACACGAACTCCCGGCACGGGGGCCGAAGGGCGCGATTTTGGAAGGACGCGACAGATGTTTGCGGTGATGAAGACCGGCGGCAAGCAGTACCGGGTGAAGCCCGGCGATGTGCTCCGCGTCGAGAAACTGCCCGGCGAGGCGGGCGAGGTGCTGCGCTTCGACGAGGTTCTGATGATTGGCGGGGATGCGCCCGTCATCGGCACGCCCCGGGTTTCGGGTGCGGCCGTGGAAGCGACCGTGATCGACCAGATCAAGGCCGACAAGGTGATCAGCTTCGTCAAGCGGCGGCGCAAGCACAGCTCGCAGCGCACCCGCGGCCATCGCCAGAACCTGACGCTGGTGCGGATCACCGGCATCGTCACCGACGCCGCGAGCTAGGAAAGGAGCGACCGATGGCACACAAGAAGGCAGGCGGGTCCTCTCGCAACGGGCGCGATTCGGCCGGCCGCCGGCTGGGCGTGAAGCTCTTCGGCGGTCAGGCGGTGGCGCCCGGCAACATCATCCTGCGTCAGCGCGGCACCAAATGGTGGCCCGGCGAAGGTGTCGGCATGGGCCGCGACCATACGATCTTTGCGGTCGCCGAGGGGCGCGTGGCGTTCCACAAGGGCCTCAAGGGTCGCACCTTCGTATCGGTGCGCCCGGCACCGGAGGCCGCCGAATAGCCGAACCTTCACCTTTTGCGTGATATGCGGGGTCGGCGTGCGCGCCGGCCCCCTTGCTTTAACGCAGGCCGGCGAAGCGGGAGGGCGGCGGCACCACCGCACCGCGACATCCAGGGCGCCTTCCGGGTCCGGATTGCTCGCGCAGGCGCAGGAGGTGCCGTGACTGCGGGCAAGCAGCCCGCGGAGGGAACAAGGGGCGGCGTTGCCAGCGGTTCTGGCGCGGCGCGGGAGGAAAGGGATGAACGTGGACACCGTGACGACACAGCCGTCGCTGGCGGCCGACCGGTTCGTGCTGCGGCCGGTGCGCGCCTCGGACGCGGGGCTTCTGGCGCTCTACACCGGCGACCGCCGCGTCGCCGAGGGCACCCGGACGATCCCGCATCCGCTGCCGCCGGGCGCCACCGAGGCCTTCATCGCCCGGGCGCAGGCCCGCCGCGGCGACGAGGATGTCTGGGTCATGGATGGCTCCGACCACGGTTCGGCGGAAGTGCTGGGCGCGATCAGCCTGACCCGGCTGGACCGCGGGCAGAGCCAGATCGGCTATTGGGTGGCGCCCGCCTTCTGGAACACCGGCGTGGCCACCGAAGCGGTGCGCGCGCTGGTGGAGGCCAACCCGCACCAGGCGCGGACCATCTTCGCCGAGGTCTTTCAGGACAATCCGGTCTCGGCCCGGGTGCTGACCAACTGCGGCTTCGAATACCTCGGCGATGCGGAGGCCCATTCGGTGGCCCGCCACGCCAAGGTCCCGACCTGGACCTATCTGCGCCGGATGGTCTGAGCGGCGTCCTCGCCCCGGGCCCTTCGGGTCCGGCCCCCTGCCCGCCCCACCCACCATCTGCGCCCCGCGCCTGCAGGGTTGAGGCTGGCGCGGTTTCGCCCTATGCCGCCGCAGGTTCGCCGCGGGTCACCCGATGAAGTTCCTCGATCTTGCCAGGGTACAGATCCGCTCGGGGGCGGGCGGTGGCGGCTGCGTCAGCTTCCGGCGCGAGAAGTTCATAGAATTCGGCGGGCCCGACGGCGGCGACGGCGGCAAGGGCGGCGATGTCTGGGCCGAAGCGGTCGAGGGGCTGAACACCCTGATCGACTTCCGCTATCAGCAGCACTTCTTCGCAAAGAACGGCCAGCCCGGGATGGGCCGTCAGCGCACCGGCCGCGACGGCGACGGCGTCCTTCTACGGGTGCCGGCCGGCACCGAGATCCTCGAGGAGGACGGCGAGACGCTGGTCGCCGATCTGGCCGAGCCCGGTGCGCGTGTCCTGCTGGCGCGCGGCGGCAATGGGGGCTGGGGCAACCTGCATTTCAAGTCGGCCACCAACCAGGCCCCGCGGCGCGCCAATCCCGGTCAGCCGGGGGTGGAGCGCACGCTGTGGCTGCGCCTGAAGCTGATCGCCGATGCCGGGCTCGTGGGGCTGCCCAATGCAGGCAAGTCGACCTTCCTCGCTGCCACCTCGAACGCCCGGCCCAAGATCGCCGACTATCCCTTCACCACGCTGGTGCCCAATCTCGGCGTCGTTGGGGTGGACGGCCACGAGTTCGTTGTTGCCGACATTCCCGGCCTGATCGAGGGCGCCTCGGAAGGCCGCGGGCTGGGCGACCGGTTCCTCGGCCATGTCGAGCGCTGCGCGGTGCTGCTGCATCTGGTCGACGGCACGTCGGAGACGGTCGCGGCGGATTGCCGGACGATCCTCGCCGAACTCGACGCC
Source organism: Paracoccaceae bacterium (assembly GCA_003551745.1). Classification (GTDB taxonomy): domain Bacteria; phylum Pseudomonadota; class Alphaproteobacteria; order Rhodobacterales; family Rhodobacteraceae; genus Rhodobaculum. The sequence goes on from PUNI01000020.1 coordinate 2,909, forward strand.
TACGCGCCCGCGCTGATGGCCAAGCCGCGCGTCACCGCGCTGAGCAAGGTGGATGCGCTCGACGCGCAGACGCTGGCCGCGCGTGTGGCCGAACTGCAGGCGGTCTGTGCCGGGCCGGTGCTGGCGCTGTCGGCGGTCAGCGGTGCCGGCGTCACCGACGTTCTGCGGGCGCTCTGGGATGTGATCGCGGCCGGGCGGCAGCCGGCCGTCGATCCCGGCGGGCGGCAGTCATGGACGCCCTGACCGGGGTGCGCCGGCTGGTCGTGAAGATCGGCTCGGCGCTTCTGGTCGAGGGCGCGTCGGGCGCGCTGCGCAGCGTCTGGCTCGACGGGCTGGCGGCGGATGTGGCGGCGCAGCGGGCGCGTGGCGTCGATGTGGTGCTGGTCTCCTCGGGGTCGATCGCGCTGGGGCGCGGCGTGCTGGGCATCCACGCCGCAGCGCCGCCGCTGGAACAGAGTCAGGCCGCCGCGGCGGTGGGCCAGATCCGACTCGCGCGCGCCTATGAGGCCGCGCTCGCCCCCTTCGGCATCACCGCCGCCCAGGTGCTCGTGACGCTGGAGGACACCGCCAACCGCCGGCGCTATCTGAACACCCGCGCCACGCTGGAGACGCTTCTGGGCCTCGGCGCGGTGCCGATCGTCAACGAGAACGACACGGTGGCCACCGACGAGATCCGCTATGGCGACAACGACCGGCTGGCCGCGCAGGTCGCCGTGACCATCGGCGCCGACCTGCTGGTGCTGCTGTCGGACGTCGACGGGCTCTACACCGGCAATCCGCAGACCGACCCGACCGCCGTGCGCCTTGAGGAGGTGGCCGAGGTCACCCCCGCGATCGAGGCCATGGCCGGCGATCCGCTGTCCGGCGTCTCCAAGGGCGGGATGAAGACGAAGCTGATGGCCGCGAAGATCGCCACCTCCGGCGGCTGTGCGATGCTGATCGCCGCCGGCGGCGGCCTGCGCCCGATCGACGCGCTGATGCGGGGCGCCCC
>PUNI01000051.1 GCA_003551745.1 Paracoccaceae bacterium
AGCGCGGCGGCGAGGCGGGCCCGGAAATCGGCATCGGCGGGGTTGAGCATGGCGGCCTCCCCAGCCGGCATCGGTGCGCCCGCGCCGGTCATGGCGGAGATTGGCGTAGAGGACATGGTTGCGCCAGCGGCCGTTGATCTGCAGATAGCTCTGCGCCACGCCCTCGTACTTGAAGCCCGCCTTCTCCAGCAGCCCGCGCGAGGCGGCGTTCTCCGGCAGGCAGGCCGCCTCGATCCGGCTGAGGTCCATCACGCGGAACGCATGGGTCACCACCGCGCCGATCGCCTCGCGCATGTAGCCCTGCCGGGCGAATCGCGCGCCGATCCAGTAGCCGAGGGTGCCGGCCTGCGCCGGGCCGCGGCGGATGTGATCGAGCGTGATCGCCCCCAGCAGCATCCCGTCGCTGCCGCGCATCAGGAAGAGTGGCAGCGCGCTGCCCTGCGCCTCGCATCGCGCGGCCCAGTGCACGCGGTTGGTGAATGCCGCCCGGCTCAGATGATCGGGCGACCAGGCGGGCTCCCAGGGAACCAGAAACTCCGCGCTGTTGCGGCGCAACTCAGACCAGGCGCGGAAGTCGGCATGCTGAGGCAGGCGCAGCACAAGCCGTTCGGTCTCGATGCAGACCCGCCGCCGCAGGCCGAACATCACGCCGCTAGCCGCGCGCGCATGGTGCCGAGCCCGGGTGCCCGCTGCACCGGACCGTAAAGCGCCAGCGCCACCTGCCCGGCCGTCGCCAGATGGCCGGCATGGGCGCGCACGGCATCGACGCCGACCGCCTCGATCTCGGCCACCTGCTCCTCGACCGCGGGCACGCGGCCCCAGATGCTCAGAAGCCGCGCCAGCCGCTCGACCCGCGCCGACGGGCTCTCCAGCCCCATCAGCAGGCCCGCCTTCAGCTGCGCCCGGGCGCGGGCCACCTCGGCGTCGCTCATGTCCTCGGCGACCCGGCGCAGCTCGTCGACGGTCAGGTGCAGAAGCTGCCCGACCTCCTCGCCCCCGGTGCCGGCATAGATCGTCAGCGTGCCGGTGTCGGCATAGGCCGCAGCCTGCGCGAAGATGGTATAGCAGAGCCCCCGCTCCTCGCGCAGTTTCTGGAAGAGCCGCGACGACATCCCGCCGCCCAGAGCCACCGCATGCACCTGGGCGGTGTGGACCAGCGGATCGCGATAGCCCGGGGCCTCCAGCGCCAGCGCCACATGCGCCTGCTCGAGCCGCTTGACCTCGCGCCGCTCGCCGGCGGCGAAGCGCGCCGGCTCGGGCGGCGGCGCGGCGACCGGCGCCAGATCGCCCAGGTGCTCGCCGGCCAGCGCCACGATGCGGTCGTGGTCCACGGCGCCGGCGGCGGCCACGATCAGCCGGCCGGGGCCGTAATGGCGGGCCACGAAACCGGCAAGCTCCTCCCGGCCGAAGCCACCCACCCGCTCGGCGGCGCCCAGGATCGGCCGCCCCAGCGCCTGGCCGGGATAGCTGACCTCCTGCAGCCAGTCGAAGATCACGTCGTCGGGCGTGTCGAGCGACTGGCCGATCTCCTGCAGGATCACCCCGCGCTCCACCTCGATCTCGCGCGGCTCGAAGGCGGAATGGCGCAGGATGTCGGCGAGGATGTCGAAGGCCAGCGGCACGTCGGCGGCGAGAACGCGGGCGTAATAGGCCGTCATCTCGCGCGAGGTGTAGGCGTTGATGTGCCCGCCGACATCCTCGATCTCCTCGGCGATCCGCAGCGCCGAGCGCCGCGCGGTGCCCTTGAAGGCCATGTGCTCGAGGAAATGCGCGATGCCGTTCTCGGCCGCCGCCTCGTGGCGCGCCCCGGCATCGACCCAGATGCCGATGGCGGCCGAGGCAAGCCCCGGCATCGCCTCGGTCACGATGCGCAGGCCGTTGGGCAGGGTGGTCAGGCGCGGCGTGCTCATGCCGCGATCCGCGCGCGCATGTATCCCTCCAGCGTGGCGAGATCGTCGGGCAGGTGCTCGACCCGCTCGGGGCGAGTCATCAGACCGGCCAGTTGCGGCGGCAGGGCCGGGCGCAGGCCGGTGGCGGCCTCCACGGCATCAGGGAACTTGGCCGGATGGGCGGTGGCGAGGGTGACCATGGGCTCGGCGCCCAGATGCGCTTCGGCCACATGCACGCCGACGGCGGAGTGGGGGCAAAGCAGCTCTCCGGGGGCGGCATGGAGGCGCGCGATCGTCGCCATGGTCTCGGCCTCCGAGGCCCGCCCCGAGGCATAGACCGCCCGCAGCGCCGCCAGCGTGCCCTGGGGCAGGCGGAAGCCGCCCTCCCCCTTCAGTTCGGCCATCAGCGTGGCCACCGCCGCCCCGTCCCGGTCCATCGCGTCGAAGAGCGCGCGCTCGAAGTTCGACGAGACCTGGATGTCCATGGAGGGCGAGATCGAGGGGCGCACCGCCTCGGTGCGGTGCTCGGCGGTCTCGAAGGTGCGGTGCAGGATGTCGTTCTGGTTGGTGGCGATCACCAGCCGCGCGATGGGCAGGCCCATGCGCCGGGCGATGGCGCCGGCATAGATGTCGCCAAAATTTCCGGTGGGCACCGTGAAGCGGACGGGTCGGTGCGGCGCGCCGAGGGCGACGGCCGCGGCGAAGAAATAGACGATCTGCGCCAGCACGCGCGCCCAGTTGATCGAGTTGACGGCGGTCAGTCCGACCGCGTCGCGGAACGCGAAATCGTTGAACATGTCCTTCACGCGGGCCTGGCAGGCATCGAAGTCGCCGGCCAGAGCGATGGCATGCACATTGGGCTCGGGGGCGGTGGTCATCTGCCGCCGCTGCACCTCCGAGACCCGGCCCTCGGGAAACAGGATGAAGACATCCACATTGGGCAGGCCGCGGAAGGCCTCGATCGCCGCCGAGCCGGTGTCGCCGCTGGTCGCCCCGACGATCGTCAGCCGCCGCCCCGACCGCGCCAGCGCCGTCTGGAACAGCCGGCCGATCAGCTGCATGGCGAAATCCTTGAACGCCAGCGTCGGGCCGTGGAACAGCTCCAGCAGGAAATGGCCGGGGGCGAGCTGCTTCAGCGGCGCCCGGGCGGGATGGGCAAAGCCCGCATAGGCCTCCGCAATGGCCGTGCGCAGGTCGTCCTCGGTGAATGCCGCGCCGATGAAGGGGCGCATGACGCGAAGGGCGACCTCCTCATAGGGCAGCCCGGCCAGCGCGGCCATCTCGTCGGGGGCCAGCACGGGCACCGCCTCGGGCACGTAGAGCCCGCCGTCGCGGGCGAGACCCGCCAGCATGGCCTCGCCAAAGCCAAGCCTCGGCGCCGATCCGCGGGTGGAGACGTAGTTCATGAAACCGTCGCATCCTGACGCTGTTGCCGCCTGATACGCCACAGCAGAACCGGTGTCATCCCCGCCCAGATCGCCGCCAGGCTGAACCAGGTGATCGCGTAGTTCAGGTGGTTGTTCGGCACAAGCGCGGTATCGAGCGGCACCGGCAGCGCCGGCGGATCGGCCTCCGAGCTGCGGCGCAGCACGATCAGCGCCGGCTCGGTGCCGAGTTCGGCCGCCAGCGCCGGCACGTCGCGCGCGAACCACAGGTTGCGCCCGGTGTCCGGCGGGGGGGTGAAGCGGTCCGCTTCGTCCGGCCAGTGGAGGTTTCCCTCGATCCGGGCCGGGGTGGCTGGCCGCGGGCGGTCGCGCGCCGCATCGGGCAGGAAGCCGCGATCGACCAGCAGCCGCCGGCCGTCGGCGGTCTCGAAGGCGGCGATCAGCAGATAGCCGGCACCGATCCCCCTGCGCGAGGCCATCACCAGACGGTCCTCGCCGCTGAACCGGCCCTCGGCGGCGACGGCGAGGAAGCCGTCGCGGTCCGGATCGATGGTGGCAGGCAGCGGGACAGGCTCGGCCAGCAGGCGCGCGTCCATCTCGGCCAGCAGCCCCTCCTTCCAGCCCA